>CANHOE010000046.1 GCA_947462175.1 Burkholderiales bacterium
AGGGGCACGCCGAACTGACCACCGATTGTTTTGCTTGCCACACGCCGCTGCGCGGCGCCACGGCAGAGCGCTGCATGGCCTGCCATGCGCGGGCCGACATCGGCCAGCGCACGACCAAGGGCACGGCCATCGTCCATGCCAAGCCGGTCGAGCTGTCGTTTCACCAGGAGTTGAACGATCCCGACTGCATGGCCTGCCACAGCGACCACGCGGGCCCGAAGCTGACGCAGCGCAGCCGCAAGCCCTTCTCGCATGCAATGCTGCGTTTGGCCAGCCGCAGCCAGTGCGAAACCTGCCACGCGGCGCCGACCAACGACCTTCACAAGGCCCTGAGCGTCGGCTGCGGCACGTGCCACAAGACCGACGCCTGGAAGCCGGCCACCTTCGACCATGACAAGTTCTTCCCGCTGGACAAGGACCACAACGCGACGTGCATCACCTGCCACGCCGGCATCAACTACAAGCAGTACACCTGCTACGGCTGCCACGAGCACACGCCGGCCAACATGCAGGCCAAGCACCGGGAGGAGGTCGGGACCGAGAACTTCGACAACTGCGTGCGTTGCCACCGCAATGCCCTGGGCGAGGCCGAAGGCTCCGGAGAAGGCAGTCGGGGCGGGAAACGTGGAGAGCGCGACTGAAGCGCGTTGCGACAGGCGCGCCTGACACCTGGAGGTGCCAGCGTTCGACAGCGCACCGACAGGCGCGGTGAAACGAACGAGATTGATGGCTGGGGCATTCGGGGACGACACATCGAATGGAGACGAGGGTCAAATGAATGATCGGTCTGGATGGCTTCTGCTCGCCGTCGCCATCTTCGCTCCGTCCGCGATGGCGCAATCCCGGGGCGAGTTGCTGTACGCGACGCATTGCATCTCCTGCCATACGACAGAGATGCATTGGCGCGACAAACGTTCGGCCAGTAACTGGATGGCACTCAAGGTCCAGGTTCGACGTTGGCAGGATGCAGCTTCGTTGGCGTGGAGCGATGGCGACATCCTGGACGTGTCTCGCTATCTCAACGAGAGCATCTATCACTTCGAGCAGATGGCGGATTCGGTTTCTTCGCTGAGCGTGGCTGGCGATGCGCCTGCCCCCACGCCGACCCTGCCTGCTCCTCATCGCTAGCTGCAGGGCGCTGTGAGCGAGGAAGCGCCGCCTACCGAAAGCTCGACAAAGGGTCGGGTGATCAGGCCGCGGTCGCCGCAGTCCGTCATCGGCTGGAGGCGGTGGTTTCCCGCGATACAAACCTTGCAGCACTACGAGATGGCGTGGCTGCGGCACGACCTCGTTGCCGGCCTGGCTTTGACAGCGGTTTTGCTGCCCGTCGGCATCGCCTATGCGGTCGCTGCCGGTGTTCCGGCGATCAGCGGTTTGTACGCGACCATCTTCGGCCTGCTGGCCTACGCCCTGTTCGGCCCGAGCCGTGTGCTCGTGCTCGGCCCCGACTCTTCCTTGGTCGCGTTGATTCTGGGCGTGGTGCTACCGCTGTCAGGCGGCGATGCGCAACGTGCCGTGGCACTGGCCGGAATGATGGCGCTCGTGTCCGGCATGCTGTGCATACTTGCCGGCACGGCGCGGCTGGGTTTCATCACGGAATTGCTGTCCAAGCCCATCCGCTATGGCTACATGAATGGCATTGCCCTGACGGTGCTGGTCAGCCAATTGCCGACGCTGTTTGGATTCTCGGCCTCAGGTGAGGGCTTCCCAGACGAGATTCGCGCCTTGATCGATGGGCTGTTGGCTCACCGCTCAAACTGGGTTTCGTCGGCGCTTGGCGTCGGGACGCTGTCGGCGATTCTCCTGTTGAAGCGCTGGAAGCGCTTGCCAGGCGTTTTACTGGCTGTTGTCGGAGCCACTCTGATCGTCGTGTTGCTCAATCTGTCCACCAGCGCCGGGGTCCCGGTGTTGGGGCCCTTGCCGCAAGGGCTGCCGGCCATCTCGCTGCCAATGATCCGATCTGGCGACATCGTGCCGGTGTTGCTCGGTGGTCTGGCTGTGGCTCTGGTGTCGTTTGCCGACACGAGCATGCTGTCACGCGCCTATGCCGCACGTGTGGGCGCTGCCTCCGATCCGGATCAGGAGATGGTGGCACTGGGCGCGGCGAATCTGGCTGCTGGCCTTTTGCAGGGCATCCCCATCAGCGCAAGCGCATCACGCACGCCGGTGGCCGAGGCGGCGGGCGCGCAAACTCAACTGGCGGGCGTGGTTGGCGCCATGGCCGTGGCGGGTCTGCTGATGTGGGCGCCAAACCTGCTTGGAAGTCTGCCCAAGGCTGCGCTGGCGGCGGTGGTGATTGCGTCGGCTCTGGCGCTGTTCGAGATCAACGACCTCCGGCGCATCTACCGCATCCAGCGATGGGAGTTCTGGCTGTCGATCGGTTGCCTGATTGGGGTTGTTGTCCTCGGGGCGATCCCGGGCATCGGGCTCGCCATCGTGATCGCAGTGATCGAGTTTCTGTGGGATGGCTGGCGACCGCACTGCGCGGTGCTCGGGCGGGTTGACGGGGTCAAGGGTTACCACGACGTCACCCGGTATCCTGCCGCCCGCATCGTGCCGGGACTGGTGCTGTTCCGCTGGGATGCGCCGCTGTTCTTCGCCAACGCGGAGTTTTTCCGTGAAAGCGTGCTCGACGCGGTGTCCAACTCTCCAACGCCGGTGCGCTGGTTGGTCGTTGGTGCCGAGCCGATCACCAGCGTCGACGTGACTTCGTCCGATGTGCTGAGTGAACTCGACAGCACCCTGCGCCAAGCGGGCATCGACCTCTGCTTTGCCGAGATGAAAGACCCGGTCAAGGACAAACTCAAGCGCTTCGGACTTTTCTCGAGGCTCGGTGAGCAGCGCTTCTTTGCCACCATGGGCGAGGCCGTTGGCCGCTATCTTGAATCGGAGTCCGTCGCCTGGGTGGACTGGGAGGACCGTGCAGGGGACACGGCAAACGACACTGCTCGCGCATTGCTGCCATAGCCAAGAATGCGGGTCTTGATTGGCCTGGCCTTCCGTCAGCTGTCCCGCATCAAGGCCACGCCCTTGATCTGTGCGTGCAGCACATCGCCGGGTTGCAGATTCAGCGCATCCAGGCTCCTGTTGGTGATGCGTGCCAGCAGCGTCCAGCAGGCTCGCTGGTCACCGTGCCCAACCCGCAGGCTGAGCAGCGCGGTGCTGGGCTCATGTTGCACGCTGTCGATCACCACCGGCAGCACGTTGAGGATGCTGGTCTCGGCGGGTCGCTGTCGCGTCACGCTGACATCGCGGGCCAGGATGCGTGCTCGCACCGGTTGGCCCGGCGACGCTGAAGAGGGGCCGACCCACAGTGAGCTGTCTCGGTATGCGATGCGAGTCATGTGGTGCAAGTCGTCGTGCTCGGCCACTTCGGCGGTGATCACCACGCCCGCGTCGTCGAGCCGGGCCAGTGGCAGGTCGGCGCGCGCCATCAGGTCGGTCAGCGCCCCGGCCGCGTCGACGCGCCCATCGCGCATCAGAACGAGGTGGTGCGCCAGTCGGGCGACCTCGTCCATGGCATGGGTGACGTAGACGATCGGCAGCGCCAGTTCGCGGTGCAGGCGCTCGAGATACGGCAGGATCTCGGCCTTGCGCGCGGCGTCCAGCGCGGCCAGCGGCTCGTCCATCAGCAGCAGCCGCGCGCCGGTCGCCAGCGCGCGGGCGATCGCCACGCGTTGCCGTTCCCCGCCCGACAGCGTGGTCGGGCGCCGCAACTGCAGGTGCCCGATACCCAGCAGTTCAATCACCGCGTCGAGTGCGATGCGATCACGCTCGCCCGCGGCGCGCTTTCGCCCGTAGTTCAGGTTGCCGCGCACATCGAGGTGCGGGAACAGCGCGGCGTCCTGGATCACATAGCCAAGCGGCCGGCGGTGCGTGGGCACGAAGCAGCCGGTGGCGTCGTCCTGCCAGATTTCGTCGTCCAGTGCGACGCGGCCTGCAGCGCGCTCGAGCCCCGCCAGTGCACGCAGCACGGTGGTCTTGCCGCAGCCCGAGGGGCCGAACAGCGCGGTGATGCCTTGCGACGGCAGCGCGAGCGCGACATCGAGCAGGAAGTCGCGCCGCGCCAGGTGCAAGCGCACGTCGATCATCTGGCGCTCCGCGCCTCATCGTTGCGCACGGGCCGGTTGACCACGTACAGCGTCACCAGCACCACCAGCGCAAACACCACCATGCCGGCTGCCAGCCGATGCGCTTCGGCGAATTCGGCTGCCTCGACATGGTCGTACAGCGCCACCGACAGCACGCGCGTCTCCCCCGGGATGTTGCCGCCGATCATCAGCACCACGCCGAATTCGCCCACCGTGTGCGCGAAACCCAGCACGCTGGCCGTGACGAAGCCGGGCCGCGCCAGCGGCAGCGCCACGCTGGTGAAGCGATCCCACGGCGACGCACGCAGCGTGGCTGCGGCTTCCAGCAGGCTCTCGGGGATGGCCTCGAAGGCTTGCTGCAGCGGCTGCACGACGAAGGGCATCGAGTACAGCACGGACGCGACGACGAGTCCGCCAAAGGTGAAGGGCAGGCGTCCGATGCCCAGCCACTGGGTGAACTGCCCGACCGGCCCGTGAGGCCCCATCAAAAGCAGCAAATAGAAACCGAGCACCGTCGGCGGCAGCACCATCGGCATCGCGATCAGCGAAGCCCACAGCGGCTTCCAAGCCGACCCCGTGCGTGCCAGTCGCCAGGCGATGGGTGTGCCGATCAGCAGCAGCAACAGCGTGCTCAGGCCCGCCAACTCGGCGGTGAGCTGGATCGCTGCCCAGGTCTCGGTACTCACCATGCCGTGACTCGCGCAGAAATGAAGCGGTTCATGGTCCGTAGCCGTACGACTGGATCACCGCCTGGGCCGCAGGACTCTTCAAATAGGCCAGCAAGGCCGCAGCGGCCGGGTTCTTCTCGCCCGTCTTCAGCAGCACCACGTCCTGGCGGATCTCGCCGTACAGCGCGGGCGGCACCAGCCAGTACGAGCCCGTCAACGGCTTGCCGGGAGTCGCCACCTGCGACAACGCGACAAAGCCCAATTCAGCATTGCCGGTCGCGACGAACTGATAGGCCTGCGCGATGCTTTCGGCGGTCACCAGTTTCGGCGCCACTGCCTCGCTCAGGCCGCGCGCCTTCAGCACCTCGACGCCGGCCCGCCCGTAGGGCGCCAGCTTCGGGTTTGCGATCGCGAGGTGGTTGTAGGCGCCTGAGGCGAGCACCGCGCCCTGGTCATCGACGTATCCGGGCTGCGCACTCCACAGCACCAGCTTGCCGATCCCGTAGGTGAAGTTGCTGCCGGCCACGCCGTGGCCCTCGGCGATCAGCTTGCGCGGGATTTCATCGTCGGCGGCGATCAGCACCTCGAACGGCGCGCCGGAGACGATCTGCGAGTAAAACTTGCCGGTGGCGCCCGACGACACCCTCAGGGTATGGCCGGTGCTGGCCGTGAAGCCTTCACCGATCTTCGCCAGCGGGCCGGCGAAGTTGGCAGCCACGGCCGCTGTGACCTCCGCGGCGCTCGCATTCACCGAGAGCGCAGCGCCGGCGGTGGCGATCCACGCCGACAGAGCTCGGGTCCTCAGAGTCCTCAAGTCACGGCTCCTTGGCGGTTCGGTCGAGCACCGCCAAGATCACGCTAGCCGCCTTGAAAGCCGCACAGTCCCTCGCTCCGATGGCCAGGCCGGATGAGGCGACCGGTCTGGCAAGGTGCGGCTCTCAGAGGCTTCTCCGTGATCTGTGTCCTGCGATGACCAATGACGCATCTCAGACGGAGCTATTCAGCCATGCTACGGTCGCGACTGGAGCGAGAGTTTGCCCAGCAATTGCATGGTCATCATCTCGGCCGACACGGCACTCTCGAGCGAGGAGCGTGACAGCCCTGACAGCTCGTAATGCATGTTCTCGTACAACTCGGCGGTCGACGGGTAGGTGTTCAGCACGGCGGTCAACGCATCGTCGGGCAGCTTGTCCGTCAAGGCGTCTTTGAGCCGGGACACCACGATCTGATACTGACCGGCATCGATCGGGTGGCCGCTGCGATCGATCCGCTCCAGCAGGTGGGCGAGTGCAGCGGCCGTGTTGACGGAACTGCGAGTTGTCTGGACTTGGGATGTGGACATGCTGGACTCCCTTCGTGTCAATGTCATCGGAACAGCATGTACATGCGGGCACGTGACCGGAAGTCAAGCAGCCAGGCCGACGAAGGATGGGCGTACTCCGCCCATCGACGTGCGACGACCTGGCCAGGTGTCATTCAGGCGGCGGCTTGCTGCGCAGGGCTGGCGGCCGTATTCGTTTCGCTGCCGGCTGGGCTGCGCTGCTTGGCTTGCCGCTTCAAGGCCTTCGCCCGTTTTTGCTTTTGTCTGCGGATACCGCGGTCTTTGTCAGCGCTCATGTCGATCTCGTGTGGTTGGATGAAGGGGAACACGGGGGCTTGCCTGACCTCAGGCTCACCGCCACGTGCCATCATTTGAGCATGTTCCAGTCCATCAAAGATTTTTTCGATACGGTGCTGTCGCCGACAGCGGCCAACGACCCAGGTGCCACCGAGCATGCACTTCGTCTCGCCACCGCAGTGATGCTGGTCGAGGTGATGCGCGCCGATGCCAGTTTCCAGGCCCGCGAACGCGAGGCGGTGCTTAGCGCTTTGCGCGAGCGGTTTTCCCTCTCCGAAGACGAGGCATCACACCTGACCGAGCTGGCCGTCACCACCGCGCGCGATGCCACTGATCTGTTCGCGTTCACCTCGCGGCTCAATGAGCATTTCGACATGCCGCAGAAGCTGCGCATGGTTGAGCACATGTGGCGCGTGGCCTATGCCGACGGTCACCTCAGCGACCACGAGCGCCATGTGCTGTGGCGCGTCGCCGACCTGCTGCATGTGCCCCAGGGCGCATACGTCAATGCGCGGCTGCGAGTTCAAGAGGAATTCAAGGCGATTCCGGGTTCTGAAGCGTGATCTGTGACGACTGAAACGTTTTCAGCCTGATTTCCCCTGCTCGTGCCCAGCCTGTACACAGGGTTGTGCACAGGCGCTGGGTGTGGCGACTCTTATGATCCTCAGATGTCGGCACTGATTTCCTCACCCCCGTTTTCCAACCCATCGCCCCGAGGGGATGACGAGGTTGCGCGATTGCGGATACCCCCGCATTCGATCGAGGCCGAACAGAGCGTGCTCGGCGGCTTGCTGCTCGACAACAGCGCCTGGGACCGCGCAGGCGATCTGCTCACCGACAGCGACTTCTACCGCTTCGAGCACCGCGCGATCTACGCGGCCATCGGGGCGCTGATCAACGCCAGCAAGCCGGCCGATGTCATCACGGTTTTCGAGCAGCTGCAAAGCCTCGGCAAGGCTGAGGAGTGCGGTGGTTTGGTGTATCTGAACGCGCTGGCGCAAAGCGTGCCGAGCGCGGCCAACCTGCGCCGCTATGCCGAGATCGTTCGCGAGCGGGCGGTGCTTCGCAAGCTGGTGTCGGCGAGCGACGAGATTGCCACCAGCGCCTTCAATCCGCAGGGCAGGGCGGTTTCAGAAATACTCGACGAGGCTGAGGCCAAGATCTTCAAGATCGGCGAGGAAGGCTCGCGCTCGCGCCAGGGCTTCCAGTCCATGGATTCGCTGGTCGTGCAGTTGCTGGACAGGGTGACCGAGCTGCACGAGAACGGCGCTGAAGAGGTGACCGGCGTGCGTACCGGCTACTTCGACCTGGACCGCATGACGGCTGGCTTCCAGCCCGGTGACCTGATCGTGCTGGCCGCTCGGCCATCGATGGGCAAGACCGCGTTGGCGCTGAACATCGCCGAACATGTGGCCGTGCAGGAAGGCCTGCCGGTCGTCATCTTCTCGATGGAAATGGGTGCCGCACAGCTGGCCTTGCGCCTGGTCGGATCGCTCGGCCGCATCGACCAGCAGCACCTGCGCACCGGTGCACTGAAGGACGACGAGTGGGGGCGCTTGACCGAGGCGATCGAGAAGCTCGGTAGCGTCAGCATGTTCATCGACGAGAGTCCGGCGCTGACGCCCAGTGAGTTGCGTGCCCGCGCGCGGCGCCAGGCACGCCAGTGCGGCAAGCTCGGGCTGATCGTCGTTGACTACCTGCAGCTGATGAGCGGCAGCGGCGGCAGCAACGAAGAGAACCGCGCCACCGTGATCGGCGAGATTTCGCGCGGGTTGAAGTCGCTGGCGAAGGAGCTGCAATGCCCGGTCATCGCACTGTCGCAGCTCAATCGCAGCGTCGAGTCGCGCACCGACAAGCGGCCGATGATGAGCGATCTGCGGGAGTCCGGTGCGATCGAACAGGACGCCGACGTCATCATGTTCATCTATCGCGACGAGTACTACACGAAGGAAGCCTGCAAGGAGCCGGGCGTGGCGGAGGTCATCATCGGCAAGCAGCGCAACGGGCCAACCGGCACCGTCAAGCTGACTTTCCTGAAGCCGCTCACCAAGTTCGACAACCTGGCGCCTGGCAGCGCCGGTGATGACTACTGAGCGCGATGTCCAGCGGCGGGTTCAGGCCCGCAGTGTCAAGCCGCCCGCGGAGCGCAGATTAGCCTGTCCCAGGCTGAGTTGCGTGCCCTGGCTGCAGTAGCGGCTCCGCAGCTCATTGATTCGGCCCACCAGCGTCGCGTGGTCGCTGATCTTGGCGGCGTGGCGCTGCAGCACCGCTGCAGCCAGTTCGATCAATTTGGCGTTCAGTGTTTCCGCGCCCTTGGTCATCAATGATTCCACGGCGGCAGCGGGTGAGCCGCTGAGACTGTGTGCCATCGCCTTTTCGGCCATGCTGCTGATGCCGTGCTGACCTTCGTGGATCAGCGCCGCGTAGACCTTGTCGTTCGCCACCGCCCCGCACAGCACCTCGCAGGAGGCCTTCGACACGCAGTAGCGCTGCGCGATCTCGGTGACCCATGACTCGGCCGTTTCCAGCATGACGTCGTACTGGCGCAGTCGCGCCAGTACCGCGAGCAGGTTGGTCGCGGCTTCCTGGTCGAAGCCCTCGCAGCGGATGTCCGCCGCCAGTTCGTTCACCAGGCTGACGCACACGCCGACCTTGCCCGCCTGCAAGGCCTGGAGCACGCGCGCCACTCGAAGGAATCGTTGCATGCGAGGGCTGTCACTCTGACGCTCGAGCGCGAGCGTCAGGTTGGCGACGACACGCGCCAACTCCTTGGAGTCCCGCGCGTCGAACTGCATCATCGCCAACAGGACGAGACCCTGGCAATCGAACATTTTTGATGTCACGCCCAGGCGAACCGAGCGCTCCAGTGCCGCAGTGGCGTCTTCCGTCTGACCGAGGAAGAAGGCCAGCATGCCGTGCTTCTGCAGCCGGGTGATGCTGTGCGGCGTGATGGTCGCGGCGGTGCGGTAGGTTTCCAGGGCGAGGCCCAAGTGGCCTTGCTCGACTTGTACGCGGCCCATCACGTCGTAAGCGTCGGCGTAGCCGGGCTGTTCCTCGACCAGGCTTTCCAGCGTGTTGGCAGCAGCAGCCATCTGCCCCGCGGCCAGTTCGGCACGCGCCAGCCCCAGCTTGGCCCAGGGCAGGCTGCGGGTGTCATGCACAGACTGGTACAGGGCTCGTGCCGAGGCATGGTCACCCACCCGCAGGAACAACTCTGCGCCAATGCGTGCGGCATACAGCCAGAACTCCCCACGGGCGTGGTACCGCTCCAGGCACAGCCGTGCAGCGGCGGCGAAGTCGCTGGCCTCGATCGCCTTGAAAATCGAGCGCAGCACCTTCTTGCGGTGGCGCGCCTGCAGCACGCGCTCTTCCAGCGCTGAGGCGGCGTGTGGCTTGATCAAATAGCTGTCGAGCGCCGATTCGGCAGCCTCGGCGACCTTGGTGTACGAGCACTCGCCAGTGACCATCACGAAGACGGTGGCGTAGGGCAGCAACTGCGAACGCCGCAGGTCGTCGAGCAGGTCCTGGCCCGACATCGGCGAGTTGTCGAAGTGGTAATCGCACAGCACGATGTCGAACTCGCGGGTCTCGAGCTCGCGTCGCGCGTCGGTCACGCGGCTGGTTTGCGACACCTGCCCGACGCCGATGTCGCGCAGCATGTTCATCAGGATGCTGCGCGAGGTCGGGTTGCTGTCGATCACCAGCGCCTTGCAGTCTTCGGCTTCTTGGCGGGTCAGGCGCATGTCGTGTCGATATCCGGTCGTGGGTTACCGGATATCGGCCTGCGCTGCGGTCACTTGAAGATGTCTTTGACCCGATCCGACCAGGACTTCGAGTTCGGCGAGTGCTTGTCGCCGCCTTTCTGGAACGATTCTTCCAGTTCCTTCAACAGCTTGCGCTGGTGCTCGGTCAGCTTGATGGGCGTCTCCACGGTGACATGGCAGTAAAGGTCGCCCGGGTAGCTGGAGCGCAGCCCCTTGATGCCCTTGCCTCGCAGTCGGAAGGTCTTGCCGTGCTGGGTGCCTTCGGGCAGGTCGATCTCGGCTTTGCCATTGAGCGTGGGCACCTGGATCTGCCCGCCCAGCGCCGCGGTGATCATGCTGACCGGTGCGGTGCAGTGCAGGTCATCGCCGTCGCGCTCGAAAATCTCGTGCTGCTTGACGCGGATCTCGATGTACAGATCCCCTGGTGGTCCGCCATTGCTGCCCGGTTCGCCGTTGCCCGCCGATCGGATGCGCATGCCTTCGTTGATGCCGGCCGGAATCTTGACCTCCAGCGTCTTCGTCTTCTTGATCCGCCCCTGGCCGCTGCAGGCGGTGCAGGGCTCGGGAATCACCTTGCCGGCACCGCGGCAGGTCGGGCAGGTCTGCTGGATGCTGAAGAAGCCCTGGCGCATCGTGACCGCACCCGAACCATTGCAGCTACCGCACATCTTTGCGCTGGTGCCCGGCTTGGCGCCACTGCCCTTGCAGGTCTCGCAGTTTTCGTAGGCCGGAATCCGGATCTGGGTTTCCTTGCCTGCGGCCGCTTCTTCCAGCGTGATTTCCATCTGGTACGACAGATCGCTGCCACGGAACATCTGCTGGCCGCCGCCACCCCGGCGCTGGCCCCCGCCACCTCCGAAGATGTCGCCGAAGATGTCGCCGAAGGCCTCGGCGAAGCCGCCCATGTTGTCGCCACCGGGGCGGAACCCGCCACCCATGTTGGGGTCGACGCCCGCATGGCCGTACTGGTCGTAGGCAGCGCGCTTCTGCGCGTCGGAGAGCATCTCGTAGGCCTCCTTGGCCTCCTTGAATTTTTCTTCCGCCTTCTTCGCGTCGTCGCCCTGATTGCGGTCAGGGTGATGCTTCATCGCCAGCTTGCGATAGGCCTTCTTGATGTCTTCCTCGGACGCGGTCTTCGCCACGCCCAGGATCTCGTAGTAATCACGCTTTGCCATCGATTCATCCGTCACGCCGCAGCGTCTGGTTCAAAACAAGAACGCCGCGTCGGGCCTGCGCTTGCGCACGAGCACCCTGACGCGGCGAGGTCACCGGGTCACCCCGGCGCCGATGTGTCATCGAGTTCGTGTCACTTTTTCTCTTTGACTTCAGTGAACTCGGCATCCACCACATTGTCATCGGCAGGCTTGTCGGCCGGGGCCGCTGATTGTGGCCCGGCCCCCGCGCCGGCGGCGCCTCCGGCAGCAGCAGCAGCCGCTTGCGCGTCGGCATAGACTTTTTCGCCCAGCTTCTGGCTGGCCGTCATCAAGGTCTCGGTCGAGGCCTCGATGGTGGCCTGGTCTTCGCTGGTGAGTGCGGCTTCGGCGTCCTTCAAGGCTGCTTCGATCTTTTCCTTCTCGCCGGCGTCGAGCTTGTCACCGTGTTCGGC
>CANHOE010000047.1 GCA_947462175.1 Burkholderiales bacterium
AAGGCGCCCAAAGTGCCGACAGCGCGCTGGCGCAGCCGCCGGAAGCTCATCGTGCGCTGTTCGTTCTCACCTTCGATGAAAGTGATCTGGCGATCCTCGCGCACGTCTGCCGGCAGGATTGCGTTGAGTGTCTCGAAAGGCAGCATGGGATTCGTTTTCAGCGCGCCACAAGACGCATGTGGAGATCGTGACGCGAGCGCAGGTTGACCTGGAATTCTGCCGCGGGTGGAACGGTGCCGTCGTATCGCAACTGGAATCGATCAGCGACCATGGCGAGGTGCATCGTCATCTCGGCCATCGCGAAGGTGGCGCCGATGCAGTACCGCGGTCCCGCGGAAAACGGCAAGTAGGCAAAACGATGGCGAGCATCGACCGCGGCGGGCTCGAAGCGCAGTGGATCGAAGACTTCGGGCTGGTCCCAGTGCGCGGTCTGGCGGTGCAGCATGTAGGGGCATATGAAGACATCGGTGCCTGCCGGTACGTGAAAGCCGCCCAGCACGTCATCGGCCAGAGCGCGGCGGGTGAACAACCAACCCGGTGGATAAAGGCGCAAGGCTTCCTGCAGTACCTGCTCGACGTAAGGCGGCGTAGCTGAGGGCTCCTCCGAAGGCCCCGAGGCCGGTGCAGTTTCGGCGATGGCCGAGTGCAGCCGGGCTTCGACCTGCGGGTTCTGTGACAGCAGATACCAGGTCCAGTTGAGGGCGCTGGCGGTGGTCTCGTGGCCAGCCACGATCAGCGTCATCAGTTCGTCCAGCAAGGCGCGGTCGGGCATCGCTTCGCCCGTGTCACGGTCGCGCACCTCCATCAGCGTGGACAGCAGGTCCATCTCGATGCGCTGCTCCTGGCGCCGGGCCGCGATCATGTTCAGCACATGGTGGGTCAGCGCTCGGAATCTCGCGGCGAAGGGCAGGTCGCGCCGTGTCTCGCTGGTCAGCAGATCGAACGGGTTGCAGCCCTTGACGTCGATCAGGCGATCGAGGTCGGTGCCGAACAATGCGCGCAGCACGATGTTCAGCGCCAGTTCGCTCAGGTCGTGCGTCAGATTCACGGGTTCGTCGCGTGCCGCATGGCCGCTCCAGCGGTCGATCAGGTCGACATTGGCTTGGTGCATCAGCGCAGAGAAGCTGCGGATCACCTGACTGTGGAATGCCGGCTGCACCAGGCGCCGCTGCCTCGACCACAGCTCACCCTCGCTGGCCATCAGCCCGTTTCCAAGCAGCACGCGAACGCGCTCGATGCCAATGCCCTTGATGTAGTTGCCCCGGTTTGTCTGCAACACGCGACGGATGTCGTCGGCGTTCAGGATCACCAGGCTGTCGTTGCTGCGGCTTTGCGAGATGAGGCGAAAGGTGTCGCCATAGCGCTGCGACAGTTCGAACAGCAGGCTTGCGCTTTCGTCGTTGGCGTCAAGGTCGTGGCGCTCTGATGGGCCGGGGGCCTGCACTTCCTGAACCATAATCATTTTCTGTTTCGACCCTCAAATTGTGTCACGCACACGACAGGCGCCCCTGCGATGACCGTGTCTGTGCTCATCACCTCTGAGTTCGCGTTGTCGCCCGCTCTCGAAGCTCAGTGGCTGGCGAGCTTGCCGCTGCCGCGACGCATGCAGATTGGCGCTTGGCCCGACGCGCAAGCGCGCCATCGCTCGCTGGTCGGCAGCCGCTTGCTGGACCATGGGTTGCGGCGACTCGGTTACGGGGACGATGCACTGGCCACGCTGCGCTATGCAACGAATTCCCGGCCGACGCTGGCGTTGCCGGTCAGCTTCAGCCTGTCCCATTGCGATGGGCGCATTGTCTGTGCGCTGTCAACGCAGGGCGCGGTCGGCATCGATGTCGAGGCGCTGGGTGGTCTGATCGCTGGAGACTTTCATCTATACCTCAGTGCTGCTGAACGCGCTTGGGCCGGGCGCAGCACCCGTCGCTTCTATTCGGTGTGGACCCGAAAGGAGGCCGTGGCCAAAGCGGCCAGCCAGCGGGGTTTGCGCGATGTGGCCCGGGTCGACACGACGCACGGTGAGAACCTCGCTGCCTTTGCCGGCAAGCTGTGGCACACCGCCAGCGTGCCCGTTGGCCGGCGTCACGTGGCCCACCTGGCGCTGGCGGAGGTGCCTCGCCAACTGAGCTTTCATCGCGTCGCCAGGTCGGCGTTTGAACGTGACACCGCGCTCACGTTCTCGGGCACGGTACGGTAAGCTCGCCGTTTGATTAACCTTCTGTGAAAGTCAGCATCGTGACCAGACCCCACCGCGCGATCATCCTGAGTGCCGGACAAGGCAGCCGCCTGCTGCCATTGACGGAGCAGATGCCCAAGTGCCTGATCGATCTGGGGGGGCGCAGCATGCTGGAATGGCAGTTGCGCGCGCTGGACGAGATGGGTGTCGCAGAGGCCGTGGTGGTGACTGGGTTCTTTCCGGATCTGGTCGAAGCTGAGTTGAAGCGTGTGGCGCTGACCCAGTTGCGCGTTCGTACGCTTTACAACCCGTTCTATAAATTGGCCGACAACCTGGCGAGTTGCTGGATGGCGCGCGACGAGCTGAGTGGCCCTTGCATGATCCTCAATGGCGACACGCTGTTCGAACCGGCCATCGCCGGCCGTCTGCTGGCCGCTCCCAGCGCGCCGATCACCGTCACCATCGATCGCAAGGCGACATATGACGCTGACGACATGAAGGTCGAGACCGACGGCGAGCGCCTTCGCGCAATTGGCAAGGCGCTGACCGCCGATCGCGTCAACGGCGAATCGATCGGTTTTCTCCGATTCGACGCAGATGGCGCGGCCTTGTTCGTCGCCGAACTCGAACGCACGATGCGCACCCCCGAAGGCCCAGGCCTGTGGTACCTCTCGGCCATCAATCGCCTCGCCAACGCGGGTGCCGATGTACGAGTCGTCTCTATCGAAGGACTGCAGTGGGGCGAACTCGATTTCCCGGCCGACCTGGTTCAGGTGCGGGAATTGGCGTCGACCTGGAGCGTCGAGAAGCAGTCTGCACCGGTCACGGCCTGAGGGGCTGGATTCGACCGCCGCGACGCCACGCGATGGCGGCAGCAGTGGCGTGCTTACCGGTTGACGAGTTCTCGCGCCAGATCCAGATCTGCGGGCTTGTCCACATCGATGGCGGCTCGTCCATCGCGCAGTGTGACGATGGCGAGCCGCGCGCCGCCAGCCAGCGCGCCCAGACGTGTGGCCGCCGCCGACAGCGTCAGTTGACCCAGGCGGTAGCGCAATGCAAACAGCCAGCCCAGGCGCTGCATCATCCGAAGCGGGTCCTTGCGATGGCGCTCCAGCTCGCTCCAAAGCTCAACCACGCCCGCCGCCGCGGGGCGTGCCATCAGGAACAGATTGCAGCCGGAGTAATCGCCATCTGCAAACCGCAGCCAGGTTCGCCTCGTGTGTGGTGCTGCCGCCTCGACCGCAGCGCGCTCGGCCAGTGCGGCCGTGACGTCGGCGTCGGCGGGGCAAGCGGCTAGAAATTCCGTGAGCCAGGCCGTCTCCAGCAGGGCGTGGTCGGCGGTGGTGACCAGCAGCGGGACACCCAAGGCGGCAAGTGCTGCAGCGACAGAGGCGCTGGGCCCCGAGGCCGTGGACATCGTCGACAGTGGCTTGCCAAGCGCCGCAGATTGCAAGCCCGCCAGTCCGCTGAGCAACTCGGGTTGGTCGATCGCGACGACGATGCGCGTGACCTCTGGCACCGCAGCGAGGGCGCTGACCACGCGTTCGATCATCGTGCGTCCGCCCACCTCGATCAGCGCCTTGTGACTGACGCCCGCATGGGCGGCCATCGGGTCTCCACCGCTGCGCGTGCCGGCCAGCACCAGCGCTGTCAGCTGCTTCACGGCGCAAGCCACTTGTCGAAGACGCGGTAGGTCTTGTACGGCTTGGCCCCGAGCGCTTCAATGACGTGTCGCATGGGCCGGTTGTCCTCGAGGATCCACGACAACTCGACCTGGCGCACGCCCTTGGCGCGCAACCCCTTTCGCAGCGAATCGATGACGAGGAATGGCGCCAGCCCGCCGGCCATGCTGCCGCTGAAGCTGCGCCGGATGCCCATCAGTGGCACCCGCGCGGTGCGTGCGCCGCCCTTCATGCGCCACAGCAGCTTCAGCCAGTTGAAGGGAAGCAGCCGGCCGTTGAAATCGGCGATCAACTCGTTCAGGTTGGGCAGTGCGATGCCGAAGCCGACCGCCTCGCCGTTCATCTCGACGATCGCGACGCACGTCGGGTCGATCAGCATCTTCATGCTCTTGGCCATGTGCGCAATCTCGGCCTTCGTGAAGGCGATGAAGCCCCAGTTCTGCGACCATGCGTCATTGAAGATCGCGGTGACGGTGTCGAACTCTTCGAGGTAGCGCGACTTGTCGAGGTGACGCACGGTCAGTGCCTGTGCCGTGCGGCTGTCGATCTTGCGGCGGGCCGCGCGCGGCAGCTCGTGATCCATGTCGTACATGTAGGCGATCAGGTCTTTCGCCTTGGCATAGCCCAGGGCCTCGATCCGCGCTGCGGCATAGCTGGGGTCATGGCCCATCAGCATCACCGGCGGGGTGTCGAAGCCATCGATGAGCACCCCGGTCTCTTCGTTGATCGACAGGTTGAACGGCCCCATGATCTTGCGCTTGCCCCGCGCATGCAGCCATCCCTCGGCGGCGGCGAAGAGTGCCGCAAACACCTCCCCATCGTCCTCGGCGGCGATCATGCCGAAGTGGCCGACATCGGGGTCCGTCACCAATTGGTCAATCTGTGCGCTGATGCGTCCGACATCGCGTCCGTCGCGGCGCGCCAGCCAGAATTGCGTCTCGGCATGCTGGAAATACGGATTCTTCGCAGGAGACAGTGCCTCTCGACGTTCCAGCACCAAGGGGACCACGTACGCGGGGTCACTGGCATACAAGCGGCCCGGCAACGTGATGAAGCGGTCGAGCGTGGCCGGGTCGGTGACCGGCAGGATTTCCAGGCCGCTCATCAAGCCATCGGGCGCACCGGCTCGCGGACGAGGTATCCGAGCCAAAGCGTGCGACTGGTGTGCCAAGCAAACGTCAAGCCCTGCCACGCGGTGATGATGTACAGACCTGCGGGGCCGACACCCAGCAGGAGGCTGAACGCCATGATGGTCATCGTGATGTTGCGCCGTGCAATGAAGCTGCGCACCACGCCGTCCAGCGGCGTCGCTGCGTGAAGGGTAAAGCCAAGGCGCCGCTTGGCGAGTGCGAGGATGAGGCGATCCGCGACATAGAAGGCAATCAGCCAGAGCGCCGCCTGATACAACGGATTGTCGGCGCTGTGAGCGCCCAAGCCCAACGCAAAGGCGAAGTACCAAAATGGCGGATGTACTTGATCGAGGCCGTGGTCGAGGACGTTGCCGATCTCCGAAGAAGTGAGCGTCAGCCGCGCCAGCTTGCCGTCCACGCTATCGAGCACGCTCATGCCGTAAGCGCACACGAAGCCGATGAAGAAATCACCTGCGGCGAACAAAGGAACTGCAGCGATGGCGAGCAGAATCGACAGCACCGTCACCGCATTCGGATGAATGTTCAGGCGCACGCACAAACGGACCAACGGCCATACCAGCGGCGGATAGACGTAGCGCGTCAGCAGATCGGTCGAGCCCTTGTAGTTGTCCCAGAACATCTGGCGCTCGAGGCGACGCCGTTCATCAGCGTCATTCACCGCGTACAACCAGTAGGGCAGTGAGCGCCGCAACTTGTTGATGTAAGACGGAAAGTCGGCTTCGTCAAGCAGCGAGATGCGCCCGGTGGCAAGCAACGCATCGGCGACTTCACACAATGTGCGTGCGTCTGCCGGAATAGATTCGGCCAGTTCTGGCTGCAAACGCATTGCGACGGCTCGCTTCGCACCATCGCCGCGCGCGGCGATGCAGGCGCGCGTGGTGTCAGAGCCAAGAAAGGCGATCAGTCGCGGATCGATCACATTGGCGCCGTCGAGTGCGACCAATGGGCCGCCAGCCAGTGCCTGACGCAGGCGGCTGCCCAGCGGTGCGGTCGTGGTCTCGATCTGTGCGCCCGACCAGATGTGTGATGTCGCATCAGGCCCGGACAGGACAATGCGGGTGCCGTCTGCGAGCGGGCCAACGCTGCGTTTCAGGCGCTCTATTGGCGGCAGACCGAAAAGCGTTTCGGCTTGTGCCGCTGAGTGGGTATCGATCCAGAGATTCATGGGCGCTCGCACGCCCGCAGGCGCCACAGTCCAATTGAGATGAACAACAAGGGTGCCGCCAGTGCCGTGATCGGCGGTGGGAGCTGACCACTGGACCCCAGCGAGGCCACGATGCCGTCGAACAGCAAGAAGCCCAGTCCCAGGGCCAGGGCGATCAACATCGCACCTCCGCCACCCCCACCGCGGGTGAGCGTGGCGGCCGTCGGCATCGCCAGCAGCAGCATGATGAACACGACAAGCGGCGCTGCGAACGATCGATACAAAGCAGTTTGGTAATAGCTCAGAGGCTGTGACCCGACACGCGAACCGACGATCACATCGGCTAGCATGATAGTGGATAAGTACGGCCGGGCCACGCCCAGGCGCAGCACCTCTTCGGGATGAAGGTTGGTCTGCCAGACGAGTGTGTCGTCATGGGTGCGCCGTATGCCCGTCGGCTCCACGCGAAGCTCGGTCACGTCCTCCAGATGCCACGCTCGACCATCCCATTGCGCGCGGGCTGCGCGCAGCCGCGAGGTCAGCAGCCCCGCCTCGCTCGCATAGACGCGAATGCCCTTCAACTGCAGCCCATCCGGGCTGATGCTGTCGATGGACACCAGCCCGCCGCGGGTGTGTGCCCACAGAGGTTTCTTGACTTCTTCGGCGGGCGCGCTCGCGTTCCACCATTGTTTCAAGGCAATCTCGGCATGCGGCAGGACCACCTGGACCAGGGCCACCTGCACCATGGTGAAGCACAGCAACACCGGCAGCAGATAGACGAGCATGCGCGTGAAGCTGACGCCACAGGCTCGCATGGCCGAGATTTCGAGCGTGCGCGCCATCGCATTCAGCGAAGTCATCGTTCCCAGCAGCACCGCCAGAGGCAGCGCCAGTCCCAGCTCAGCCGGCAAGCGCAGCATGGCGTAGTACAGCAGGCCGCCCACGCCCTGTCCGCGCTCGAAGATGTCGGTGGTCACGTCGAGCAACTCGAGCAACTGCATCATGGCCGTCAAGACCGCCAGCAAGGCCAGGATCTGGGTTCCGACGCGACGGCACAGGTAAGCCTGCATCGTGCCGATCATCGGCAACCCCTTCGCGCGCAGCCGAGTGACTGCCGTGTGCTCATGACGCCCTCACGGTGCGCCGGTTCGCCCGGGTGCGGGTACGGTCGATCAGCGCTTCGATCGCCATCACCGCGCGCAGCACGGGGTTGTCTCCCGGCCACGCCAGGCTGCGGCGGAAGATCCAGATGCTCAGCGCTGCAAACACGACAAATGGTGTCCACACCGCCGCAGCGGGCGGCAGACGACCTGATTGACCCAGGCTGGTGCCCAGCTGGAGTGCGTGATCGAGACCCAGCAAGGCCACCGTTGCAAACACCACGCCTGGCGTGCGGCGTCCTCGCTTGGACGCCATGCCCAGAGGCAATGCCAACAAGGGCAGGAGCGGGAATATGAACGCCCGCGCCAAGCGGTTGTGAAACTCCGCTGCAGGCTTGGTTTGGTAGCCGTTCTGGTGCATGTTGTGCCACAGCTCAGCCAGTGTCTGCTCGCGCACCGAGCCGCCGCGCTCAGCCAGCGGTTCGGCCTTGGGCGAGAAATCGCGCTCGGTGGCGCCGTGCACGAAACGGGACAGCGAAATGGCGGTGCCATCCTCCTTCGGAGCATCGCTCACCCGCAGCACCAACCCGTCCTCGAACCTCATCCGCAGGCCCTCGGGCGTGGGCACCAGCCGGCCCTGTGCGGCCGTCAGAATGTCTTCGCCGCTGGCGTCGCGCTGCTCCATGAACACGCCACGCAGGCTCTTGCCATCGTTCCCGATCACGTCGGCGGTGAAGGTGACCCCCTGACCAATGTCGACGAACCGGTTTTCCTCGACACGTGAATCCCACCCGGTCTGCAGCACCCGATTCACCACCACGTTGTAACCGTAGCGTGCCAGCGGCTGCAGCTGGCCATACAGATACAGACTGAACATGGCCAACAGGACGGCCAGCACGAAGTAGGGCGCGGTGATTCGGGCGATTGACCGGCCTGTCACCAGCATCACGTCGAGTTCGTTGTCGTCGCACATGCGGGCGGCGGCCATGAAGATCGCGGCCGTGAAAGCCATGGGCAGCGCCAGACCCAGGTAGTGCGGCACGAGCGTGGCGGCCATCACCAGGACGATCGAGGGCTGGGCACCGGCGGACGCCGCCAGATCAAACAAGCGCAGCAGCCGTTCGAGCAGCTGTGCCAGAAGCAGTGCCAACAGTGCCAGCGCCAGTGGCCCGGCGATCAGGCGCAGCGCGTAGCGGTCAAGTCGGTCGAATGCGAACCAGGGACGCAAAATCTCAGTCCGTTTGCCGCAGCCAAACGGCGCGCAACTGCGCCAGCAGCGCGTCGCTCGTGGCGGCATCGGGTGCCACCGCGGCGTCGAGCATCGGCGGGCCGGGCCAGCCAGCGTCCAGGAAGTCGGTGTTGCCGAACCGGCGAGAGCCTTCGTAGCGCGGGATCACGTGAAAGTGCACGTCGGGGTCGACCATCATCAACATCAGGTAATTGATCCGCTCGTAGCGAACCACATCGCGCAGCGTGCCTTCGATGCGGCGAATCACCGCTCGCATGTCGGCATAGGCTTGCAGACTCACATCGGAGAACGCGCGCACCGGCTCACGGCAAATCAGCACCAGCGACCCCAGCGCGGGCTGCTTCGGACGCAGCAGCACCGTCCAGTGATCCGTCTGAGCGATTCGTGAGGCCGGGTCACCGAACTTGATCTCGGTGGCCGTCTTGGGTGCAGCGTCAGCCATGGTCGATTCAGCTCATTTCTCAGGCGCGGTGATTATCGCTTGCAGCCCCGGGGCGCATTCACGGCAGGCGCAGTTCGTAGACGCTGTCCGTCTTGAATGCCTGGGCCGAGACCGACCATCGCCGCACCGTGACTTCGATGCTGCGCTTGCCAGCACCGCCGACCAGTCGCAGCCGATGCCAGCGTGCGCCCTCGTCCTGCGGATTGGGCAGCGCCGTGGACGACGGAACGCAAATGCAAGGAATGGACCCGCTCGGCCCCGCGATCGTGTCCAGCCGCGCGCTCCGAGCGTGTCCGTGCAAGACCAGCTCAGCCCCGGTACGCCGGAGCACCGCGCGTAATTCGCTGCCATCAGCCAGAGCCTTGCGCCAGCCGATGGCCCCGGCTGCCGCGGGATGGTGGAGCATCACGATGCGAACCTGTGCGGCGTTGCCTTCGGCACGAAGTGCCTGTTCGAGGCGCGCAAGTTGATCTGCACCCAGGCGGCCGCGCGCCAGCAACGGCGCGGTCGGCAGCGCCGAATTCAAGCCGATCAGCGAGACATCGCCTACGCGATGCACGAATGGCCAGCTTTCCTCAAGTCGCGTCCAGCGGTTCCACAGGCCAAGGCCTTCAGATGCCGGCACGGGCACCAGCGTGTCGTGGTTGCCTGGGACCAAGCTGATGCGATCGGCCGGCACCAGCGCTGCCAGCCACTCAGCGGCCTGTCGAAACTCGCCGGGCAGAGAGAAATTGGTGATGTCGCCCGTGACCAGCACGTGATGCACCGCCTGCTCGCGGAGGTCCTGCGCAAGCGCGGCAAGGACCTCGTCGCTTTGCACCGCGTGGCGCTTTTGCCAGGACCAGACGCTGAGCTGCCGCTTCGAGAACCGCTGGCGCCAAGTCAGATGCGGCTCGAAGGGCAGGTGCAGGTCGGAGATGTGGGCGAGCGTCAAGTCGCTCATCGATAATGCGCGGCTGTTGAGTTGACTCGCTGTCCCAGCGTCCACGTCTTGGAAATTCACCCTCCGATCATGCCAAAAGAATTTTCGCCAGCGGGCAGTGGGTTCGGCTCTTGAGCACCGCACCAACATCAGAGCGCCGGATTGCCGGCATCGTCGTCGGTGAATCGCCGCTGCGCCTTTGGGGCCTCACCTCGGCCCAGCGCCTGCAACGGCAGTTCGCGCGCGCGCAGGCCACCGCCGATGCGCTCGACGCGACACGGTGGGTGATGTTGCGCGCTGACTGGGTCTACGACGACGCCTTCGTGCGCAGCCTCGCCTCGGCCGATGAAGACCTGGCGCTGACTGCGCCCGATGGGGGCGTCATCGCAATGAGCCTGTCGGCCGCATCGATGCCGGCGACGGAAGCCTCGGCGATGCTGGCCGACCGGCGCGCGCCAACCGGCGTGCGCCTCGTGACGCCTGCGCAATTGGCCGATGGATACAACGACGTGCTGCGCAAGCGCGAGCCACCGTACCTGATGCCACTGACGGAAGCCGAGCTGCCCGCCATCGAGAAGCGCATCTTCGCGGGTTCCTACAAGGGCGTCACCGATGTAGTCACGCTGCACGCCTGGCCCGCCCCTGCGCGGGCGGTGACGCGTTGGTGCGCCAACAACGGCATCTCGCCAAACCAGGTCACTTCGGCCAGCCTGGTGCTGGTCTTCGTGGCCATGTGGCTGTTCTGGACCGGTCACTACGGCTGGGGCCTGTTGGCGGCCTGGGTCATGACCTTCCTCGACACCGTCGACGGCAAGCTCGCCCGGGTGACGCTGACCTCGACCCGCTGGGGCAATGTGTTCGATCACTCGATCGACCTGATCCACCCGCCGTTCTGGTGGTGGGCATGGATCGTGGGTCTGCCAGCGGCGGGGTTCACCCTCACGCAGAGCAGCCTGGTGCTGACCGTGATCGTCGGTGGCTATGTGCTCCAGCGCATCGAGGAAGGCATCTTCATGGCCTGCTTCAAGATGGACATGCATGTCTGGCAGCGCTTCGACAGCTGGCTGCGCCTGTACACCGCTCGGCGCAATCCGAACCTCCTGATCCTGAGCGCTTCCCTGCTGGCCGGGCGTCCTGACATCGGCATCCTCGTGGTGGCCTGGTGGACGGCGATCTGTCTGTTCATCCATGCGCTGCGCATCGTGCAGGCGGCCTTTGCGCGGCGGCGTGGGCCACTGCGGTCGTGGTTGTCGGTGTGAGCGTAGAGCCGCTGCGCGACCTCCTGGCCGAGGAGCTGCAGCGCGAGTTGCCAGCCGCTGTCACTCAGCTGGCCGCAAAGCTGGCCCAACGCGCCAACGGTGCGGCAGCGGCAGTGCTCTTCTATGGATCGAACCTGCGCGATGCGCGTCTGGACGGCGTACTCGACTTCTATGTCTTGCTCGACCGCGTGAGTGCGTGGCCGGGACCGCGGCTGGCTGCGCTGGCGAACTGGCTGCTGCCACCAAACGTTGGCTACATCGAGGCCACGGTGGAAGGGCAGGCCCTGCGCGCGAAATACGCGCTGATCAGCGTGGCGCAATTTCGCCGCGGGGTGTCGCCTGCCGCGATCGACACCACCCTGTGGGCGCGCTTTTCACAACCCAGCTGCTGTGCCTGGGCGCGCAGTGATGCCGATCGCGAAGCGGTCACCGATGCGGTGCGGCAGGCGGTGGTCACGGCTGCACGCTGGGCCGCCGAGCTGGGCCCCACGCAAGGTGACGCGCTGTTGTTCTGGCGCACGCTGTTCGCAAACACCTATTCGGCCGAGTTGCGCGTGGAAAAGGGC
>CANHOE010000048.1 GCA_947462175.1 Burkholderiales bacterium
GGTGGCAGCCATGTTGCCGTGCCCTCGGTCGTCTCGCTGGGCTGGTACCACGGCGTTGATGACGATGCCACCCCCTCCGCCGGCCAGCGCCAGCTGCGCGCTGGCCAGCGGGGGTCCTTCGCCGTGCGCTTGCGCCAGCCGCATGGGTTGGCCAACCCGCACGGTTTCGATCAGGAGCTGCGCTGGTTCGAGGAGGGCGTGCGTGCCACCGGCTCCGTGAGGGATGCGCCGGCGCCACGCCTGATCGATCCGGCGGCTGCACACCCGGTCGAGCGGCTGCGACAACGCATGCGTGATGCGATCGACGCCGCGGTTCCCGAGCCCCGCGCAGCCGGTGTGTTGACGGCACTGGCAGTCGGCGACCAGTCGGCCATCGAGCGCGAGGACTGGGAGCTGTTCCGTCGCAGTGGCGTGGCGCATCTGGTGTCGGTCAGCGGTGTCCACATCACGATGTTCGCGTGGCTGACTGGGTTGGCCATCGGGGTCGCATGGCGGCGAAGCGTGCGTGCGATGGCCTGGATGCCTGCGCCATCCGCAGCGCTCTGGGGCGGGTTGATCGTGGCGCTGGCTTATGCGGTGTTTTCGGGTTGGGGCGTGCCGGCCCAACGCACCGTGTGGATGCTGGCTGCCGTCACGCTGTTGCGCAGTGCCGGATTGCGATGGCCCTGGCCGCTGGTGCTGCTGACGGCAGCGTCGGTGGTGACGGTGATCGATCCGTGGGCCCTGTTGCAACCCGGCTTCTGGCTGTCGTTCGCCGCGGTCGGGCTGCTGATGGCGTCGGGCGATGCGAGCGTGATGTCACCCACGATGGCGTCGCGCGATCCGCAGGACTCAGCAGCGATGCCGCTTCCTTTTTGGCGGCAAGCCCTCGGCAGCTTGCGCGTGGCAGTCACCGGCGGCGTGCGCACCCAGGTTGTCGCCACGGTCGGTCTCGCGCCGCTGACGCTGTTGTTCTTCCAGCAGGTGTCGTTGGTCGGCTTTGCGGCGAATCTGGTTGCGATCCCGCTGATCACGCTGGTGATCACGCCGCTGGCGCTGCTGGGTTGCATCGCTCCGATCCTGTGGTCGATCGCTGCATCGACCGTGACGATGCTCACCGCGTGGCTGGGCTGGCTGGCCGAGGGGCCCGGCGTGCTCTGGTCGGTCGGTGCGGCCCCTTGGTGGGCGCAGGCGGCGGGCTTGTTCGGTGCCGCGCTGCTGGTGATGCCGTTGCCATGGCGTTTGCGCTTGCTGGCCGTGCCGCTGGTGTGGTCGATGTTGCTGCCGCCGCGCGACCTGCCTCCGGTCGGCCAGTTCGATCTGGTGGCTGTCGACGTGGGGCAGGGCACTGCTGTGCTGGTTCGCACCCGGCACCACCTGCTGGTCTACGACAGTGGCCCGCAGTACGCGCCCGAGGTCGACGCCGGGCAGCGCGTGTTGCTGCCACTGTTGCGTGCGCGGGGCGAGCACCGCATCGACACGCTGATGCTGAGCCACCGCGATACCGATCACGTCGGCGGGGCGTCCACGCTGCTGCACAACCTGCCGATCGCCGAGCTCACCAGCTCGATCGAGGACGCACATCCCTTGCGTCTTCAGGCGCGGCAGCAGGGCGTCCCGTCGCGCCGATGTGAAGCCGGGCAACGCTGGGATTGGGATGGCGTTAACTTCGAGGTGCTGCATCCCGCGGCGGGCGACTACACGCTGGCGCTTCGGTCCAACGCCATGTCGTGCGTGTTGCGAGTGCAGGGCGCATCGGCAGGCGATGGCAGTGTGCTGCTGACAGGCGACATCGAGCGCGAGCAGGAAATCCGCTTGCTGAGGGAGCGCCCTGACGCTCTGCGAAGCACCGTGCTGATCGTGCCGCACCACGGCAGCAAGACGTCGTCGACAGCGGCGTTCCTCGACGCGGTCGCGCCGCGGGCGGCGGTGTTTCAGGCCGGGCATCTGAACCGCTACGGCCATCCGGCCGACGAAGTGCTGGCGCGCTACCGTGAGCGTGGCATGGCCCGAATCGACAGCCCGTCCTGTGGCGCGTGGACCTGGCGAAGCGGCTCTGGCACTGGCCTGGCGCAGGCAGTCTGCCAGCGCGTCGGGGCACGTCGTTACTGGCATTGGCAGCCAAATCCGCGGCCGTGACGCGCTCTGCGTGCATGATCGGACGGTTCGCCGGTGACCGTGTGCTGCGCTGACGCCCTGTTTTGGGGCGCCAATGGCCTGAATTTTGCTTCCCTGGGCCTGAGGAGTGATGCCGATGAGATCGAGTTTTGACGAGATGCAGGCCACCAGCACCCAGGTGCGGGAGCACTACCGCGGCTACGAACAGTGGCTGGCGCAACAACCCGGCGACGTGATGAAGTCGCGCCGCGAAGAAGCGGAGATGATTTTTCGCCGCGTCGGCATCACCTTCGCGGTGTACGGCGCGAAAGACGAGGACGGTTCAGGCACGGAGCGCCTGATCCCCTTCGACCTGATCCCAAGGGTCATTCCGGCCCACGAGTGGGTCGAGATGGAGAGGGGGCTGCGACAGCGGGTGGTGGCGCTCAACCGTTTCATCCATGACGTCTACCACGGCCAGGAGATCATCAAGGCGGGCATCGTTCCCGGCGACCAGATCTTCAAGAACGCCCAGTTCCGGCCCGAGATGATGGGCGTCGATGTGCCGTGCGGTGTCTATTCGCACATCGCCGGCATCGACATCGTGCGCGCCGGCAATGCCGATGGCAGTGGCAGCTACTACGTGCTCGAGGACAACCTGCGCGTACCCAGCGGCGTGAGCTACATGCTCGAGAACCGCAAGATGATGATGCGGCTGTTCCCCGAGCTGTTCAGCCAGCATCGTGTGGAGCCGGTGGCGCATTACCCCGACATGCTCCTCGAGACGCTGCGCGCAGTGGCGCCGGCATCGGTCAATGAGCCGACCGTGGTCGTGCTCACCCCAGGCATGTACAACAGCGCCTACTTCGAGCACGCCTTCCTGGCGCAGCAGATGGGCATCGAACTGGTCGAAGGGCAGGACCTGTTCGTCAAGGACAACTTCGTCTACATGCGGACCACGCAAGGCCCGAAGCGGGTCGACGTGATCTACCGCCGGCTCGACGACGACTTCCTCGACCCGACGGTGTTTCGCCCCGATTCGACACTGGGCTGTGCCGGTCTGATCGGTGCCTACCGCGCCGGCAACGTGACGCTGTCGAACGCGGTTGGCACTGGGGTGGCCGATGACAAGTCGATCTACCCCTATGTGCCGAAGATGATCGAGTTCTACCTCGGCGAAAAGCCGATCCTGAACAACGTCCCTACCTACCTGTGCCGCGAGCCAGGCGACCTGAAATACGTGCTCGATCACCTGCCCGAACTGGTCGTCAAGGAGGTGCACGGCGCGGGTGGTTACGGCATGCTGGTCGGGCCGGCTTCCACCAAAGCCGAGATCGCCGAGTTTCGCGCCGTGCTCGAAGCCAATCCCGCGGGCTACATCGCGCAGCCGACGCTGGCCCTCTCGACATGCCCGACCTTTGTCGAGTCCGGCATCGCGCCGCGTCACATCGATCTGCGGCCCTTCGTGCTCAGCGGCAAGACAGTGCAGATGGTGCCGGGCGGTCTGACCCGGGTGGCATTGAAGGAAGGCTCGCTCGTCGTCAATTCGTCCCAGGGTGGTGGCACCAAGGACACCTGGGTACTTGAAGCCTGAGGGAGGCCTGAACATGCTTTCAAGAACCGCCGATCACCTCTTCTGGATGGCTCGCTACATGGAGCGGGCCGAGAACACTGCGCGCATGCTCGATGTCAATTACCAGACCTCGTTGCTGCCGCAATCTGCCGCCGCCGCCGAGCAGGGCTGGAAAGGCCTGCTCAGCATCTCTGAACTGAGCGGCGACTTCGCATCGCGCTACGGCGCCGTGACCGCCCGCAGCGTCATGGAGTACATGGTCAGTGACCCCGAGAACGGCTCGAGCATCCGCAACTGCCTGATGGCGGCTCGCGAGAACGCCCGCGCCGTGCGCGGCACGCTGACCACCGAGGTCTGGGAAACGCAGAACCAGACCTGGCTGGAGTTCCAGCGCATGGTCAGCAGCGGTGCGTTCCTGAAGGATCCGGGGACCGCCTTCGAATGGGTCAAGTTCCGCTCGCACCTGTCACGCGGCGTGACGGTGGGCACGATGCTGCAGGACGACGCCTTTCACTTTCTGCGCATCGGCAGCTTCCTGGAGCGTGCCGACAACACCGCGCGATTGCTCGATGTGAAGTTCCATGCGGTTGGCAGCGAGTTCTTCGGTGGCGTGGACGGCATCACAGCGTCGCAGGGCCAGTCTCAGGGCGACACACCGAGCGGCGGACGCGATGTGGAATACGACTTCTATCACTGGTCGGCGATCCTGCGTTCAGTGTCGGGATTCGAGGTCTACCGCAAGGTCTACCGCAATGTGATCCGGCCCGAGAAAGTCGCTGAGTTGCTGATCCTGCGCCCTGACATGCCGCGCTCGCTGGCCGCCTGCACACAGGAGGTGTTGTCGAACCTGACGATGATCGCCAACGAGCAGTCCAGCGAAACACTGCGCCGCGCCGGCCGCTTGCGAGCCGACCTGCAGTACGGTCGCATCGACGAGATCCTGGCCACCGGCCTGCATGCGTATCTGACGCAGTTCCTCGAGCGCGTGGGCACGCTCGGCGTGGGCATCAGCCGCGACTTCCTGGTGCCGGTGCAGTCCTGAGTATTCGAGCCGTTTTCCTGGGTAACGGCTCTCCTTCATCTTGCTGACGCGTTTTTCCGGCACACCGCGCTCGTGCCCTCCCTGGAGTCCTGAATGTCCATCCACGTCGCGCTGAACCATGTGACGCACTACCGCTACGACCGGCCCATCAACCTGGGCCCACAGGTCGTGCGTTTGCGCCCGGCGCCTCATTCGCGCACCCGCATCCTGAGCTATTCGATGCGGGTCGAGCCAGCCACTCACTTCATCAACTGGCAGCAGGACCCGCAGTCGAACTACCTCGCGCGACTCGTGTTCCCGGACAAGACCACGTCGTTCCGCATCGAGGTCGATCTGGTTGCCGAGATGTCGGTGCTCAACCCGTTCGACTTCTTCCTGGAACCGTCGGCCGAGCACTATCCATTCAAGTACGAGCCCGAGGTCGCGACCGAGCTCGCGCCCTACCTGGCGAAGGCCGAGGCCACGCCGCTGTTCCAGGCCTACCTCGACGCCTGGCGCGAGCGCCTCGCCGGCAAGAAGACGCCGATGAACAACTTCCTGGTCGACCTGAACCAGCAGTTGCAGAAGGACATCGGCTACACGATCCGCATGGAGCCTGGCGTGCAGACGCCCGAGGAAACGCTGGTCAACAAACTCGGCTCGTGCCGTGACACCGGCTGGCTGCTGGTGCAGCTGATGCGGCACCTCGGCGTGGCGGCTCGGTTCGTCTCGGGCTATCTGATCCAGCTCAAGAGCGATGTGAAGTCGCTCGACGGCCCGAGCGGCACCGAGATCGATTTCACCGACCTGCATGCCTGGTGCGAAGTGTTCCTGCCGGGCGCAGGCTGGATCGGGCTCGACCCGACTTCGGGCCTGCTCGCTGGCGAAGGCCACATCCCGCTGGCCTGCTCACCCGACCCGTCGTCGGCCGCGCCGGTCAGTGGTGCGATCGACGAGTGCGAGACCGAGTTCGAGCACAGCATGAGCGTGACCCGCATCTGGGAGGCGCCACGCGTCACCTTGCCCTACACCGATGCCCAATGGGCGAACATCGAAGCGCTGGGGCATCGGGTCGATCAGGATCTGCGACGCAACGATGTGCGTCTGACGCAAGGTGGCGAACCGACCTTCGTGTCGGTGGACGACCGCGACGGCGCCGAGTGGAACACCGAGGCGATGGGCCCGACCAAGCGCCTGCTCAGTGCCGACCTGATGGACAAGCTGCGGCTGAAGTACGGCCAGGGCGGCCTCCTGCATTACGGCCAGGGCAAGTGGTACCCCGGCGAGCAGTTGCCGCGCTGGTCATTGAACCTGTACTGGCGCAAGGACCGCGAGCCGATCTGGACGCACCCGGAGCTCTTTGCCAACGAGCGCAAGGACTACGAAGTCACCGACGCGCAGGCGCACAAGTTTCTGAGCAGCGTGGCCCGCCGCCTCGCGCTCGATCCGAAGTACGTGTTCCCCGCCTACGAGGACACCTGGTACTACCTCTGGCGTGAACGCAAGCTGCCGACCAATGTCGATCCGTTGGATGCGCGCCTGTCCGATCCGATGGAACGTGAGCGGCTGCGCAAGGTGTTCACGCAGGGCCTTGAAAAGGTCGTCGGCCATGTGCTGCCCGTGGCGCGCGGCACGCTCGGCCAGCCGCGCTGGACCACCGGGCCGTGGTTCCTGCGTTCCGAGCGCTGCTACCTGGTGCCGGGCGATTCGCCGCTGGGCTTCCGCTTGCCGTTGGACTCGCAGCCCTGGGCCCAGGAAGGCGACATGCCCTGGGTGCTGCCGGTGGACCAGACGCAGACCTTCGCGCCGCTGCCGGCGTATCGGCGGCTGCGCTTTGCGGCGACGCCAAACGACGCCGCTGAAGGCCACGGTGCGTCGTCCGCAGCCATCCCGGCCAATGGCGCTGCAGCCAGCTTCGCCGAGCGCTCGCGCGCCGCGGCGCAAGGCCCCGACAAATCGGTGGCCAGTGCGCCCGCCAGCAGCCTGCGCGTGCCGGACAAGTTCGAATCAGCCGCCTGGATCAGCCGTACCGCACTGTGTGCCGAGCCACGTGGTGGCCGCCTCTATGTCTTCATGCCGCCGATGACAGCGCTGGAGGACTACCTGGAAATCATCGCGGCCGTCGAAGACACCGCTGCCGAGATGAAGCTCCCGGTGATCCTCGAAGGCTATGAGCCGCCGAAGGACCCACGCCTGTCGGCGCTGCGCGTCACGCCGGACCCGGGTGTCATCGAGGTCAATGTGCACCCGGCACACAGCTGGGAAGAACTGGTCGACCAGACCACGCACCTGTATCAAAGTGCCCATGAGAGCCGGCTGTCGACCGAGAAATTCATGGTCGACGGCCGCCACACCGGCACTGGCGGAGGCAACCACTTCGTGTTGGGTGGCGCGACGGTGGCGGATTCTCCGTTCCTGCGCCGGCCCGATCTGCTGGCCAGCATGGTGGCCTACTGGCACAACCACCCGGCGCTCAGCTACCTGTTCTCCGGCTTGTTCGTCGGGCCCACCAGCCAGGCACCGCGCGTCGATGAGGCGCGCAACGATTCGGTCTACGAGATCGAAGTGGCGTTTGCCGAACTGCAGCGCGTCACCCGCGAGCAGGGCGACTACTGCCCACCTTGGTTGATCGACCGCTTGCTGCGCAACCTGCTCATCGATGTGTCGGGCAACACCCACCGCGCCGAGTTCTGCATCGACAAGATGTTTTCGCCCGACGGACCAACGGGCCGGCTCGGCCTGCTGGAAATGCGTGCCTTCGAGATGCCGCCGCATGCCCGCATGAGCCTGACGCAGCAACTGCTGATGCGCGCGCTGGTGTCGCGCTTCTGGAAGGAGCCGTACCGACCGGCGCGCCTCAAGCGCTGGGGTACCGAGCTGCACGACCGCTTCATGCTGCCGCACTTCATCTGGCAGGACCTGAGCGACGTGATCGAGGAGTTGAACGGCTTCGGCTATGCGATGAAAGCCGACTGGTTTGCACCGCACCTGAACTTCCGCTTCCCGCGCCTTGGCGACTTTGCAGTGCTGGGCGTCGAGGTCGAGATGCGGCTGGCCCTCGAGCCCTGGCATGTGATGGGCGAGGAGGGCGCATCCGGCGGCACCGCCCGCTACGTCGATTCCTCGGTCGAACGGGTGCAGTTGAAGGCGACCGGCCTGATCGGTGACCGCCATGTGCTGACCTGCAATGGCCGCGTCGTGCCGATGCAGTCGACCGGCCAGGTGGGCGAATTTGTCGGCGGTGTGCGCTACAAGGCGTGGAACCCGCCGTCAGCGCTGCACCCGACGATCGGTGTGCACGCGCCGCTGACGATCGACCTGCTCGACACCTGGATGGGTCGGTCGGTGGGTGGCTGCCGCTACCACGTCGCGCACCCGGGCGGCCGGAGTTACGACAGCTTCCCGGTCAACGCCTTCGAGGCCGAGGCTCGCCGGCTGGGGCGCTTCTTCCGCACCGGCCACACGCCGGGCAAGATGCAGGTGCCCAAGGACGAGCGCAACCCGAACTTCCCGTTCACCCTCGATCTGCGCCGAGCCACCAGCGCGTTCTGACCGATCCGAGGTCGCGGCGTTTCACGTACGACAATCGGTCACATGAGCTCGGTTTTCTGACATGTTGAGTCGCCTGCTGTCCGGCTACACCTCGGTCGAAGGCCGCTACGACGAGTTGCTGTCGGCGCCGGGGTCGCCGCGCCCGCATTGGGATGCTTTTCTGCGTTCGCTGGCGGGGCGCGAGGGGCCCGAGGTCAGTGAAACCCTCTCGCTGATGGCGCGCGAGATCCGCGAGAACGGCATCACCTACAACGTCTACGCCGACCCCAAAGGCGCTGACCGGCCTTGGGAGGTCGATCCGCTGCCGCTGCTGCTGTCGGCCGCCGAATGGGATGAAATCTCGGCCGGCATCGCACAGCGCGCCGACCTGCTGAACCGCGTGCTGGGCGATATCTACGGCCCGCAGGAACTGCTGCGTTCGGGCGCGATACCGCCGTCGATCATCTTCGGCCACAGTGGTTACCTGCATCAGGTGCAGGGCATCCGCCCGGCCGGTGGCGTGCACCTGTTCAACTACGCCGCCGACTTGGCTCGCTCGCCCGACGGCCACTGGTGGGTGGTGAACGACCGCACGCAGGCGCCGTCCGGTGCTGGCTATGCGCTTGAGAACCGTCTGGTGGTGTCTCGCGTGTTCCCGCAGATGTTCAAGGAACTGCATGTGCAGCACCTGGCGGCTTTCTTCGAGGCGCTGCGCCAATCGATGATGCGCTGGGCCCCGAAGGATCACACCGATCGGGTGTTCGAGCGCGCCAATCCGCTGGTGGTGCTGCTGACGCCAGGGCCCTACAACGAAACCTATTTCGAGCATGCGCTGCTGGCGCGCTACCTGGGCTTTCCGCTGGTCGAAGGCAGCGACCTGACGGTGCGCGACGGCTGTGTCTGGATGAAGACCGTCGAGGGCTTGAAGCGCGTCAGCGGCATCCTGCGGCGTCAGGACGACGACTACTGCGATCCCCTCGAACTGCGCTCCGACTCTGCGCTCGGCATTCCTGGCCTGACCGATTGCGCGCGGCGGGGCACGGTGCTGCTGGCCAACGCGCTGGGGTCGGGCGTGCTCGAATCCGGCGCACTGCTGGGCTACCTTCCCAAGCTCAGCGAGCGCCTGCTCGGCGAGCCCTTGCGATTGCCTTCAGTGGCGACCTGGTGGCTGGGCGAACCGGCTGCACTCGACGACGCCTGGCGGCGGCTCGACAAGCTGATCATCAAGCCGCTGGAGCGCTCGGTGCGGGAGCCGGCGCTGTTTGGCGCCGATCTGTCGACAGCTGAGCGCGCTGCCTTGCGCGAGCGCGTGGCAGCACGCCCCCAGCGGTATGTGGCTCAGGAGTGGGTGCATTTGTCGCAGGCGCCTGTCCTCGAGGCCGGCAGTGAGCCGGGCCGTGGCGAGCAGATGAGCTCGCGCACTGTGGGACTGCGAGTGTTTGCAGTCGCAACGCCGAATGGCTACCACGTGTTGCCTGGCGGCCTGACCCGGGTGGCTGGTGATGACCACTCACGGGTCATCGCCATGCAACGAGGCGGCCGCTCCAAGGACACTTGGGTGCTCTCCGATGCGCCGATCAATGCCTCGTTCTCGCTGCTGAGCCGCACCGTCAAGCCGGAAGACCTGGTTGCTTCGCGCGCCAACGTGCCTTCGCGTGCGGCCGAAAATCTGTTCTGGTTCGGCCGCTACGGCGAGCGCTGCGATGCTGCCGCCCGCTTGCTTCGCGTCGCCATCTCCGATGTGCTCGACGAGTCGCGCGAGCCCAACGACGGCGTGCCGCCAACGTTGATCCTCGCGCAGCGCTTCGGCCTGATCGATTCCACCGAGCAGCCGAGTACCGACCTGCTGCGCGCCGCGACCCACCCCGACGAAGGCCTGAGTGACCGGCTCAAGCAGCTGTCACGCGTGGCTTTCAACCTGCGCGACCGGATGTCGGCCGACCACTGGCGCTCGCTGAACCAGCTGATTGCCGATCCGGTTTTTCAGCGAGGCTTGTCGTCGACCAGCCTGGGTCTGCCGCTGGCGATGTCCTGGCTTGACCGCGCCGTGACCTCGATGACGACGTTGTCGGGCTTCGTGCTCGACGGCATGACGCGCGGCGTGGGCTGGCGATTCCTGTCGATCGGCCGGCGGCTGGAGCGCTTGTCGACGCTGTGCCAGGTGCTGCAGGTCGCCACCAGCGACGGGCGTTCGCACGGACTGGATTGGTTGCTCGAATACACCGACTCCACCGTCACCTACCGCTCGCGCTATTTGGTCGCGCCCGAGTGGTTGCCTGTGCTGGACCTGCTGCTGCGCGACGAGGTGAACCCGCGCTCGGTCGCCTTTCAAGTCAAGGGGCTGGCCGAGTACATCGCCAAGCTGGAGCTGAGCCATGGCCGATTCGCCAGTGACGTGCTGGCGCCGGCGCACCATGCGCTGCGCAATGTGTCCAGCGTCGACCTGCACCCGGAAAGCGAAGCACTGGCCGATGTCCTTGCTCAATTGCAGCGTGCGGCGCATGCGGTGTCTGATGAGCTCACGCTGAAGTTCTTTTCGCACGCCGCTTCGCGCAGCGTGTTGTCGCTGGTGGCCTGATGTCGCAACAGCAGCAGCAGGGTCAGCAGCAGTCCCAGCAGCAAAGTCAGCAGCTGGGCGGTTTCGACTGCTACACCGTCGAGCACGAAACGCGCTATGCGTACACCGCGCCGGTGTCGCAGTCGTGGCAGCTCGGCCGGCTGACGCCACGCGGTCTGCCGTGGCAGCGCGTGCTGTCGCACAGCGTGCAGATCGATCCGCCGCCCGACGAGCGCCACGAGGCGTTCGACAGCTTCGGCAATTCGGTGTCGCACTTCGGCCTTCACGGCGCGCACCGCCAGTTGCGGGTGCGCATGCAGTGCCAGGTCGAGGTGGGTGAGCGTCCTGTTTCATCGGCCGAGTCCAGCGTGACGGTCGACACGGTGCGCGACGCGCTGCGCAGGCCGTATGGCGGTGCCTGCGACCTCGACGCTGCGCGCATGGCCGAGCCCACGCACCTGGTGCCTCTGTCGGAGGCCGCACGGCTGTACGCGGAGTCCTCGCTCCAGGGCGATCGGCCATGGTTCGAAGCGCTGAGCGAACTGAACCACCGCATCCACACCGATTTCGAATTCGATGCGGGTGCCACCACCGTCAGCACCTCGGTCGATGAGGTGATGCAACACCGGCGCGGCGTCTGCCAGGACTTCGCTCACCTGATGCTGGCCTGCCTGCGCGGCCACGGCCTCTCGGCACGCTACGTGTCGGGCTACCTGCTCACCGACCCGCCACCTGGCATGCCGCGGCTGATGGGCGTCGACGCCTCGCATGCTTGGGTGGCCGCTTACCTGCCCGATCACGGCTGGGTCGAGTTCGATCCCACGAACGACCAGCTTGCCGACCGCCGCTAC
>CANHOE010000049.1 GCA_947462175.1 Burkholderiales bacterium
AGGTTTGCCCTGTTGGAAGCGCGCCAGTGGCGAGACCGCGCCGGGATTCCGCCCCGGCAGGCGGGTAACTTTCTTCTGCTGGCACAGAAGAAAGTCACCAAAGAAGAGTGCCCGAACACCAGCCATTTGGTGACCTCGCTTCGGCTACACGCCTACTTCAGAGGCTCTGGCTCGAGAACACGCTCCGAGCTACCGCCTCGGTTTCCTCGCTCAGGTTCAAACATTCGCTATCGCTACGCCTCGACCCTTCGGGTCATCGGTTTGGCTTCTTGTGCCAGAGCCTCTGCCGTAGGCGTGTAGCCGAAGCGAGGTCACCAAATGGCTGGTGTTCAAGGGCCTCTTTTTGGTTACTTTTTCTGGCCCCGCAGAAAAAGTGACTCGCCCGCCGGGGCGAACACCCGGCGCGGTCTCATCCAAAGGCGCGCTGCAACCCAATGCAACCCCAACCTCAATGCGCCTCGTCCCAGTTCGAACCGACGCCCACCTCGGCCAGCAGCGGCACCTTCAAGGCGGCTACCGACGCCATCGCGCTCGGAATCGCCTCCCGCGCCCAGGGCAGTTCGGCGTCAGGCACCTCGAACACCAGTTCGTCGTGCACCTGCATCACGATTCGGGTGGCGCGGGCTTCGGCGTCGAGCAGCTTCTGCACCGCGAACATCGCCAGTTTGATCAGGTCGGCAGCTGTGCCCTGCATCGGCGCATTGATCGCCTGGCGCTCCGCACCCGCCTTGCGCGGACCGTTGCCGCCATTGATTTCGGGCAGGTAGATGCGCCGGCCGAACAGCGTCTCGACATAGCCCTTTTCGCGCGCGGAGGCACGGGTGTCGTCCATGTACTGCTTCACGCCCGCAAAGCGCTGGAAGTAGCGCTCGATATACAAGGCCGCAGCGTTGCGCTCGATGCCAAGACTCTGCGCCAGCCCGAAGGCGCCCATCCCATAGATCAGTCCAAAGTTGATCGTCTTGGCGTAGCGCCGTTGTTCGGACGTCACCGAAGCCGGGTCGATCGCGAACACCTCGCTCGCCGTGGCGCGGTGCACATCCATGCCCTCGGCGAAGGCCTTCAAGAGGCCCGGGTCCTCGCTGATGTGAGCCATGATCCGAAGTTCGATCTGCGAATAGTCGGCACTCAGGACCACATGGCCTGGTGGCGCGATGAAGGCCTCGCGCACCTTGCGACCTTCGGCGGTGCGGATCGGGATGTTCTGCAGGTTCGGCTCGTTGCTGGCCAGCCGGCCGGTCACGGCCACCGCCTGCGCGTAGTTGGTGTGCACGCGGCCGGTGGCGGGGTTGATCATCAGCGGCAGCTTGTCGGTGTAGGTGCCTTTCAGCTTGGCGAGCGAGCGGTGTTCGAGCAACCGCGCGGGCAGCGGGTAGTCGGCCGCCAGCTCGGCCAGCACTTCTTCGTCGGTGCTCGGGGCGCCGGTCGCGGTTTTCTTCTTGACCGGCAGGCCGAGCTTGGTGAACAGGATCTCGCCGATCTGCTTCGGGCTGCCCATGTTGAAGGGCTGGCCCGCCAGTTCGTAGGCTTCGGCCTCCAGCGCCACCATGCGTTCGCCCAGTTGCTGGCTTTGCGCGGCCAGGCGCGCCGGGTCGATCAGCACGCCGGTGCGTTCGATGCGTTGCAGCAGCAGTGCGGTCGGCAACTCGATACGTGCATACACGTCGCGGAGGCCGGGCTCGGCATCGATCTGCGGCCACAGGGCGCGGTGCACATCCAGCGTCATGTCGCTGTCTTCGCAGGCGTACTCGGCCGCCTTCGCCACATCGACCTGGCTGAACGGGATCTGGTGCGCGCCCTTGCCGCACAGGTCTTCGTAGCTCAGGCCTTTGCGCCCGAGGTGCCGTTGCGCCAGGCTCTCGAGGTTGTGCGGCTTGTGCGCTTCGAGCACATAGCTCTGCAGCATCGTGTCGTGCACATAGCCGCGCACCTGGATTCCAGCGTTCTGCAGCACATGGGTGTCGTACTTGATGTTCTGGCCGAGCTTGGGCGCCGCCTCATCCTCCAGCCAGGGCTTCAGGCGCGCCAGCACCTCGGCAATCGGCAACTGCACCGGCGCGTCGGGGTAGTCGTGGCGCAGCGGGATGTAGGCCGCTTCGCCAGGTGTCACGCTCAGCGAGAGACCGACCAGCTGCGCCTTCATCGCATCGAGCGAATCGGTTTCGGTGTCGAGCGCAGTGACCTGGTCGGCGCGCGAGGCCGCTTCGATCTTCGTGACCCAGGCGTCGAGCGCTTCGCGGGTCAGCACGGTGTCGTAATGGTGCTCGACGGGGTCGGTGGGCGCGAGGGTGCCTTCGGGGGGTTCGCCCTGCGCCTCGGTGGAAAACAGATCGGGCTCGCCCGACGATGACCGTGCTGCGCGCTTGCGTGGCGCTGCGGACTGAGCTGCTTCGGCGAAACCCAACGACGCCTCAATCTCGCGCAGCCATGTCTTGAAGCCATAGCGCGCATAGAAGGCACGCAAGGCTTCGCGGTCGACGGGCTGCAACGCCAGGGCATCCAGGCCCGGCCAGCCGGCAACGTGCCCGGCCAGGTCGCAATCGAGCCGCACCGTCACCAGACGCTGCGCCATGGGCAGCCAGTCGAGGGCGCGCCGCAGGTTTTCGCCGGCCGCGCCCTTGATGGCGCTTGCCGCTTCGATCACGCCCTGCAGCGAGCCGTACTCAGCGATCCACTTGGCCGCGGTCTTCGGGCCGACCTTTTCGACGCCGGGTACGTTGTCCACCGTGTCGCCCATCAGCGTCAGGTAGTCGACGATGCGCTCGGGTGGGACGCCGAACTTGGCCGCGACGCCGGCCACGTCGAGCCGCTCGTTGCTCATGGTGTTGATCAGCGTGACCTGCTCGTTGACCAGCTGTGCCAGGTCCTTGTCGCCGGTCGAGATCACGACCTGGTGACCCGATTCGGCCGCCACCCGTGCCAAGGTACCAATGGCGTCGTCGGCCTCGATGCCCGGCACCACCAGCACCGGCCAGCCCAGCAGGCGAACGACCTCGTGGATGGGCGCGATCTGCTGCACCAGCGGCTCGGGCATCGGGCTGCGATGGGCCTTGTAGGCGGGATACCACTCGTCGCGGAAGGTGGGACCCTTGGCATCGAACACGCAGACCGCGTGCTCGGGGTTCACGTCCTTCAGCGCCCGCTGCAGCATGGCCACCATGCCGTGGAGCGCACCTGTAGGCACCCCGTCGGGTCCGCGCAGGTCTGGAAGCGCATGGTAGGCGCGATACAGGTAGCTGGAACCATCGACCAGCAACATCAAACGGGAAACAGGGGCAGGCGCTGAGCTCATCCGAGCATTGTGCTGTCCCGCTCCACCGGGACGCCTAAAATGAAACGATGAGTCCTCGACACCGCGCGTCCACCGTCTTGTGCAGCCTGTGCTGCGCCGTCATCCTGACAGCGGCCGGGCAGGCAATGGCAGATGCTGCGGCGCCGCCCCCTCCGGATCTGAGCAAGCTGCCGCCACCGGCTGCCGCGCAGCCCGTTTCGCCGGACACCGCCCGGGCGATCTCCTCACCAGAGCCGCTGGTCCAGAGTGGGGACAGCAACGAGCCCTACGTCCAGGAAACAGTGGTGGAGGACGACGGCGCGCGCATCGACGAATTGAAGGTGCGGGGCCGATCCAAGCGAATTGTCGTGAAACCGAAGGCCGGCCCGGCCTACGAAATCATTCCCCCCGGAACCGGCTCTGACATCAGCCAAGGCGCGCGTGGCACCAATGGTGCCGCCGGCAAGCGGGTCTGGCCCGTGCTGTCGTTCTGAGCGCGCTGTTTTCCGGATTGCCTGACTTCTCCTCCCGTTCCTGCTGCGATGGCCGTCTACACCGAAGTGCCGTTCGACGCGGCCGCTGAACTCGTCTCGCGCCTGGACATTGGCCGATTGACCGCGCTCGAAGGCTGTGCCGGCGGCATCGAGAACACCAACTACTTCGCCGAAACCACGCAGGGCCGCTACGTGCTGACGCTGTTCGAGCGCCTGACCGCCGAGCAGCTGCCGTTCTACCTGCGGCTGATGAAGCATCTCGCGCGAGGCGGCATACCGGTGCCTGACCCATGTGCAGCCGCAAATGGCGACATCCTGCACACGCTGTGCGGCAAACCGGCGGCCGTGGTCGATCGACTCCAGGGCAGCAGCAGACTGGCACCCGATGTCGCACACTGCCAGCAGGTCGGCGACAAGCTCGCGCGCATGCACCTGGTGGGCGCTGATTTCGAGCTCCAGCAACCGAATCTGCGCGGGCTCTACTGGTGGATCGACACGGTGCCAGAGGTCATGCCGTATCTGACGACGAGACAACGCGGATTCATCGAATCCGAGCTGGGTTTCCAGGAGCGTATGGCGGTCTCGCTCGCCTACGCCCACTTGCCGCGAGGCCCGATCCATGCGGATCTGTTCCGCGATAACGTGATGTTCGACGACAGCGACGCGGAAGCCGGCGACCGGCTCAGCGGCCTGTTCGATTTCTATTTCGCCGGCATCGACACCTTCGTGTTCGACATCGCGGTGTGCGTCAACGACTGGTGCATCGACCTGGACAGTGGCCGCCTCGACGAGGATCGCGCCTCGGCGCTGGTCTGCGCGTACCACGCGGTGCGGCCGCTCAGCAGCGACGAGCAGAGGATGTTCCCGTCATTTCTGCGCGGCGCTGCACTTCGCTTCTGGATCTCGCGCCTGTGGGACCTGCACCTGCCGCGCGATGCGACGGTGCTGACCGCCCACGACCCCACCCATTTCGAGCGCGTGCTGCAGCAGCGCTCGGACAATCCGTGGCGCCCGACGCTGCCACCGACCCCACCACGAGACGCCATGCCGGACGCCCCATGAAATTGTTGACCGTTCCCGCTGGCCGCGGCGTGTTGTGGGTGCGCAGCGGGTTTCGCGTCTTTTTCTCCAAGCCTCTGGCGTTCTCCGCGCTGTTCGCCGCCTTTCTGTTCGGTGCGCTCATTCTGTTGCTCGTGCCCTTCGTCGGCGCCCTGCTGATGCTGGCGACGTTGCCGCTCGTGTCTCAGGGTTTCATGCTGGCAACCAAAGGCGCACTGGCCGGGCACAGCCCGATGGCCAGCGTGTTCCTCGAACCGTTGCGCGGACGGCGAACTCAGGCGATCGTGATGCTGAAGATCGGCCTGATCTATGCGGCGGCGAGTCTGCTCATCATGTGGCTGAGCGACTGGGTGGACGGTGGTACGTTCAATGCACTGCAAGAAGCGATGACGAGCAACACCGCCGACGCAGAGCGCCTCGACGAGCTGCTCGCCGATCCACGTCTGTCGACGGGCATGCTGCTGCGTCTGACCCTCGCCAGTTGCCTTGCGCTGCCCTTCTGGCATGCGCCGGCGCTGGTTCACTGGCAGAGCCAGGGCCCTGCGCAGGCACTGTTTTCCAGCACCATCGCGTGCTGGCGCAACAAAGGCGCGTTCACTGTCTACGCGCTGACCTGGTCCGTGCTGGTCGTTCTGTTCGGCGTGCTGATCAACAGCGTTTTCATCCTGCTCGGCGCGCCGAAGCTGGTGCCGATGGCAGCGATGGCGGGGGGTCTGATGTTTTCGACCGTTTTCTACGTGTCTCTGTATTTCACCTTCTCCGACTGCTTCGAGTCACAGGCACAGGCCGAAACGGACGCGGGCATGCCGCCGACGGCCTGATCCGAGCCTGCTGATGAACGCACCCCTGCGTGTCGCACTGGTAACTGGCGACCGCAGCGGTATCGGTTGCGCCTGAGCGCTGTCCTTGCTGGACGATGGCTGCACCGTGATGCCGGCCGGGCGCACAACATCGCTTGCGCGCAGATCGACATCGGCAATGCCGTCACCGACCTGACCATAGAAATGGCTGCAGGCACCCGGCAGGCCGATGGCAGCCTGACAGCCGAGCAGCGATTGGACGCGGCTCCTGTGGCCGCGGGGGCGGTGCAGATGGCTGCGCTGCCGCTGTCGGCCAATGTGCAGTTCACGACGGTCAGGGCCACCACGATGCCTTGCGTTGGTCGCAGCCGAGCCCGAGGCCGCGTGACTTGTCACAAACGACAGGGATCATGGTCCGATGGATGAAGTAATCGGACTCTTTCCCACGCCCTTGCTTCGCGTCCCTGGGGCTGTCGATCGCACCCTGGTCGCCGGCTTGGTCGCGCATTTCAGCGCAAGGGCGAAGACGGCCAACAACTCCTCCGCGAACCTGTCGCACACCGAAATGCTGCAGCCCGGCGACAGTCCGCTGCTGGTCGAAGTGGCTGTGCGAGTGACGCCGAAGCTGGTCGACTTCGGCGCGCTGATGCTGGGTGAGCGCCTGGGCTGGTCGGTCAAGGAGATGTGGGTCAACCTGCTCGACAACGGTGGCCGTCAGGCCATGCACAACCACGCGAACAGCTTCATCTCCGGCGTGCTTTACCTGACTTCCACGCACCCGGATGCGCGCACGGTGTTCATGAAGTCGCCCGGCGGCACCGACTTCAGCTTCAAGAACGACCATGCCGGCATCACTCCGGGCCCGTACAGCGCCGACAAATGGATCAGCCCCGCCCCCGAGCCAGGCGACTTGGTGTTGTTCCCCAGCTACCTGATGCACGCAGTGCCGCCGAACCCTGGCCAGCGGCGCATCACGCTCGCTTTCAATGCCATCCCGACGCGGCTGGATTCGTGGGGCTACACCATCGGTTTCAGCGGCTGAGCTGAACAGCCCAGGCGCCGCGCACCCAGCGGTGTCGTCAAGCTGACAAACTGAGCGGCCAGACTCGTGCGCTTGGCCGCCGATCTGTCATCCCTGCCCCACCTCCCCGCGGCACCAGCGGAAGCTGCAGCACAGCGCGCTGTGCTGCTCGTGATGCTGGCCTCAGGCTTCGCAGGGTTGGGCTACCAGATCGTCTGGACCCAACAATGCGCGTTGTGGCTGGGCCATGAAGCCGCCGCGGTGCTGGCGGTGGTGACGGCGTTCTTTGGCGGGCTGGCCATCGGTGCGCTGGCAATCGGGCGACTGATCGAACGCAGTGCGCAGCCGGCGCGCTGGTACGCAGCGTGCGAACTCGTCATTGCCCTGTGGAGCGTGGTTCTGGCGCTGTGGATGGCACCGATCAGCCAGACGATGCTCGATGCCATCGGCGCGCAGCCCACACCGCTGTGGCAATGGACCGTGGCCTTCTGCGGCACCTTCCTGATGCTGCTGCCCGCGACCGCGGCGATGGGCGCGACGCTGCCGGCAATGGAGCGTGTGCTGGCGCAGATGAACCGCCATGCTCGGCCCATCGCAGCGCTGTACGCCGCCAACACCTTCGGTGCCGTTGTCGGCGTCCTGGCGACTGCCTTCTGGCTGGTGCCCGAAATAGGCCTGCTGCGCACCGCAGGCCTGTGTGCAGGGCTGAACCTGCTGTGTGCTGCGATCACTCTGCGCCTGAACACGACAGCAGATCTTTCCGTCACGGCGACTTCAACCAACGTCGCGTCGAACGGCGCGCTGCTCACGCTGGCCGCGACTGGCCTGCTCGGCATCGGCTATGAGGTGCTGGTGGTGCGGGTGCTGAGCCAGGTCGCTGAAGACACGGTCTACACCTACGCTTTGCTGCTGGCGGTCTACCTGATCGGCAGCGCGCTGGGCGCGGCAGCCTACCAGCGCCTGCGGGCGGCCAGGCGGGTACCAGACGGCGCGTTACGTGATCAGCTGCTTTGTGCGCTCGCAGCCGCCTGTCTGCTGGGCACGGGCAGCCTCTGGGGGGCAGAACAACTCAAAGCGTTGCTGCTGACAGGGCTGGGTGCCCGCATGGCATCAGCACTGGCCGCGGAGGCGACCCTGGCCATCGCGGCCTTCGGCCTGCCGACACTGGTGATGGGGGCCCTGTTCAGCCACCTGAGCACACAAGCGCGTGCCGGCGGCATCGACTTCGGCCGGTCCCTGGGTGTCAACACCCTCGGCGCGGCAGCCGCGCCGCTGCTGTTCGGCGTGCTGCTGGTGCCTGCACTCGGGCCCAAGTTCGCGCTGCTGATCGTCGCTGCCGGCTACCTATCGCTGCTGGCGCCACGCAGCTGGCTCCGGCCGATCGCCTGGCTGCCCGCGGGCGCGGTGCTTGCACTCGCCGTCTGGGCTCCGCCCCTCGCCTTCGTCGACGTGCCCGAAGGGGGCAAGGTGGTCAGCTACCGCGAAGGTGCGATGGCCTCGGTCAGCGTGGTCGAGGATGCCGAGGGCGTGTCGCGGCTTCGCATCGACAACCGTCAGCAGGAAGGCAGCAGCAGCAGCCTGCTGGCCGATGCCAGGCAGGCGCTGCTGCCGCTGCTGCTGCACCCTGCCCCGCAGCGTGCGCTGTTTCTTGGCCTCGGCACCGGCGTCACTGCCGCGTCAGCAGCGCAAGAGGCCACGCTGCATGTCGATGCGGTCGAGTTGCTCCCGGAAGTGATAGCTGCCTCGGCGCTGTTTGCGCAGGTGGTCGGCGACGGCGGCCTCAACCCGCGTCTGCATCTGATGGCCGCCGACGCACGGCGCTATGTGCGCAGCGCCCGGTTGCCATACGACCTGATCGTGTCCGACAACTTCCATCCCGCGCGCAGCGGATCAGGCGCGCTGTACACGGTCGAGCACTTCCGGGCGGTGCGCGATCGGCTGAGTGATTCCGGCGTGTTCTGCCAGTGGCTGCCGTTGCACCAGCTCGACCTGGACACGCTGCGCAGCATCGTGCAGTCGTTCCTGGCCGTGTTTCCGAACGGCGCGGCGATGCTGGCGACGAACAGCCTGGACACGCCAGTGCTGGGCCTGGTGGCGCGGCGCGACCCGGGCCGCTTCAACCTGCAGCAAGCTCGCGATCGACTCGGCAACAACCGTCTGCCGCAACGGCTGGGTGATTTCGGGCTGGCCGACGATCTGGCTTTGCTCGGCAGCTTCATCGCTGGCCCGCAGGCGCTGAGCCGCTTTGCCGGTGATGCGCCGCTGAACACCGACGACCGCCCCGTCGTCGCCTACCGTGCGCCGCGCATCACCTACGCGCCTGAATCACAACCCCGCGAGCGGCTGCTGTCTTTGCTACAGCAACTGATAGTCGAGCCGGGTGAAGTCATTGATGCCGGCGCAGATACCGTCTGGCCGCAGCGCTTCGCGGCTTACCGCGCAGCACGCGATCGCTTCATCGATGTGGGACAGCGTGTGCAACCCACGGCTGACGTGCAGCAGATGCTGGCGCAAGTGCGCGAGCCGCTGCTTGACGTGTTGCGCATCAGCCCGGATTTCCGACCCGCATACGACCCGCTGCTGGGCATGGCCACGGCACTCGCGCGCACCGACCGCGTTGGTGCTCAGCAGCTTTTGTCAGCGTTGCAGCAAGCTCAACCGCTAAGGCCCGAGGCTGCGATGGTGGCTGGACGGCTGAGCGCCGAGTCACCTTGAGCGGCGCGGCAGAGACAGCAGCAGCGCTCCAACTGGTCCGAACGGATCAGGCGAAACACAGCTTCGTGTCGTGAAGGCTTCACTGCACGCGACTAGCCTGCTTCGTTTCTACGCGGAGTCGACATCGTGTGGACCGGAGCACAGGCATGAGCAGGCAGATACCGGTGCGCCAGATCGCACGAGGGACTCACCATGCCACGCGGATCACACAGTCCGGCGTCGCGCTCGTTGTGATCAGCGCACTGAGCGCCTGCGGCGGCCGCACGGAGCCAGAGATGACAGCGGCATCGATCAGCAGCGCCTCGACCTTCCGTGCGCCCACCGACTCGCCAGCAACTGAACGCCTGACGGCGCGAAGCTCTGCAGTTGCCGCCGCGAACGCCTCGAGGGTCCACGCTTCGCCACGCGGAGTCCTGCTGACGGAAGTGTCTGGCGCCAATGCCTTTGCGGCGCTGAGCGTGTATGCCCTCGATCCCCTGGCGTCGCCTCAGCCGGAGACTTCGGCACCGCGTCGAACGTCTCTCACCGCCTTCATAGATCTCTCGGCCACAGTCGGCCAAGTCAATGCTGCGCTGAACGCTGCCGGTGCGCGCATCGTGGCGATGCGACCCGGGCACATCGCGATCGAGATCGAGTTGGCAGATGCGGGGGGAACGGTGCCCCTGCAGGACGCGGCCGCTCGCTTGATGGCAAGCCGCGCCTTCCAATGGGTTCAAGGACCGGGATTACCGGCTGCGCCTTTCGCGCTGGCGGTCGAGCCTGCGGCGCCCGAGCCCATCGACGATCACGCACCGCCACCTTGACGACATCACCGCAGTTCGGCCGCCATCACACCTTGAGAACAGGGTTCGAAACCATGAAAACAGCCATCGATCGACGCCATGTCTTGCACGCAGGTATCGCTGCCGGGGTGTCTCTGATCACACCGCAGGCCAAAGCCTGCGAGTTCTTCAGCCAGAACCTGAGGATCATTCACCCGTGGTCACGCGCCACCGGCGAGGATTCCACCTCGGTCGCGGTGTGCATGACATTCGACAACGTGATGGCGACCGACCGACTCATCGGCGCCGAATCACCGGTGTGCACCAGCGCGGAAATGGGAGGCGACGGCGCCAAGCCGTTCGTCGACTTCCTGATTCCCGAAGGTCAGACCTCAGTCCTGTCTGAAACCGGGATTCACTTGCGACTGGTGGGCCTTCAGTTTGCGTTGCCCACGGGACGGCAATATCCACTGACACTGATCTTCAAGAATGCTGGCTCCGTCTCCGCGAAGCTCAGCATCGATTACAAGCGTTTCGGCTGATCGCCTCAGGCCACCTTCTTGCGGCGAGCTGCAGCACCCAAGGCAGCAGCGCCGAACGGCAACAGCAGCAGCGCGGCAGGCAGCGGCACGGCGTTGACCGTGACGTTGTCGTACGCAATGTTGCCGCCGCCGGCGTCGAACGAAATCGAGTACGCAGTGCCAGCGAAATCCTGCGAGATCAGGAACCACTGGTTCAGGTTGTCGTTGGCAGCCAGCGTGATGTCAGCCAGACGGGTGCCGGTGGCATTCAGACCGTCGAAGATGGACACGGTGCCGACGACGCCACTGACATTCGAGAACCAGAACGATGCCGTGCCGACAAAGCCGGAAGCCACGTTCATGACCGAGCTCAATGCGGTAACCGGGTCCGGGTTATTCGCATTAACAATCATCACGGATGAGCCCGACGGGTTACCAGTGAATCCAAAGAACGCTGGATCAGACGTTACGGTAACGGAATTACTGAACACAAGCCCAGCATATTCGTTGGAAACAACCTGAGAAGGCAAATTATCAAAATTTGCAGTAATCATGGCAGAAAATGCTGGCGATGCTGCACAGATACTTGCGGCGGTCGCGACAACGGGCAATATCTTCATTTCAATTCTCCAGAGGTAAGAGTCGGACAAGCCGACGGTTGCGGTGTGGTCCGCGGAGTCTAAACGCGCTTTTCCGTCAATGACAAGGCCCTGAAAGCATCGATCTGCCCACTAAATTTTCCCGTTTGGCGCCTCATTTTCATCATGTCGTCATTAAGTCTACCAACCCCTTCCGATTGAGCCATGTGGTAATTACCTGCGTGGATTTCATATATTCATAGATAGCCCGAAAGGGCTGGGTCAAAGGATTATCTTTCCGGAATAAATTGTCACGCTCCGGTCGTTTTGAGTGATTAGCCTCAAAAAGCAAGTCCAGATTGGCAGATTCAGTTCAGC
>CANHOE010000050.1 GCA_947462175.1 Burkholderiales bacterium
CAGTTCGATATCGACATGGCGATCGAGCACGCGCTGGTCGATGCCCTCATACCGACCGCACAGCAGAACCGCACCGGGGCCAGAGGCCATCTCGCGCACCAGCGCCTGATCAATGCGTCGGCCGGTGGGGGTGAAGTGAATAACCGGGGCTCGCGTTTGAACAGCATCTGCTGCGCCAGCGGCATCGGTATCGCGCCCAGCGCGCACGGCGGCCAGGGCGCGCTCGAGCGGTTCGGCCAGCAACACCATGCCCGGGCCACCACCGTAGGGTCGGTCATCGACGCGGCGGTACTGGCCGTCGGCAAAGTCGCGCAACGCCCACAGCCGCACGTCCACCTGCGCAGACTCGTAGGCGCGCCGCGTGATGCCGTGGATCAAGTGCGGCTCGAACAGTTCGGGGAACAGCGTGATGACGTCGAAGCGCATGGCGGCGTCGGATGCTCGTCAGTAATCGAGACCCCAGTCGACGGTGATGCGTCGCTCGGGCAGGCTGACCGCATCGACAAAGGCGGCAACGAAGGGGATCAGGCGCTGATCGGCTTCGGCGGTGACCCCTGCAGCGGCAACTCTCAGCACGCTGTGCGGGCCGGTATCGATCAGGCCCACCACCTCGCCCAGGTGCTCACCTTGGCGGTTGAACACGGCAAGACCCACCAGATCGACCCAGTAGTATTCATCGGGTGGCGCGGTCGGAAAACTGCTGCGCGGCACGTAGACACGTGCTCCGCGCAAGGCCTCGGCGCCAGGTCGATCGAGGACATCCTGAGCTTGGGCGACCACCAGATCACCGTGGTCCTTGGCGGTCACGATCTTCAACAGCGAGGGCAAGGTCGCAGTGTTGATCACCGCTCTCGGACCGTTGGGCTCGGGAGGCTTCAGCAACCAGCGCTTCGATGAAAACAACGCCTGCGGATCCGCGGCGAAGGGTTTGACCTTGAACCAGCCCTTGACGCCCCAGGCATCGATGATGATGCCGACCTCGATCGCATCGTCGGGCCAGGGCGCCGTATCGGCACCGGATTCAGCCACGGGCTGCTCCCGGTGCATCGATCGAGGCGGTGACTCCGGCGATCAATTCAGACTCAGGCCGTCGCGGCCTTGGCCTGCTCGACCAGACGTGCCACCGTCGGCGACAACTGGGCACCATTGCCGGTCCAGTAGTCAATGCGATCGAAGGCGACGCGCAACGGCTGCTCGCCACCGGAGGCGACTGGGTTGTAGAAACCGACGCGTTCGATGAAGCGGCCGTCGCGGCGGATGCGCGAGTCGGTGACGACGATGTTGAAGAACGGGCGCTTCTTGGCGCCGCCGCGAGCAAGTCGAATCACAACCATGGTATTTCCTTGAATGATGGGTTGCCCGCCGCATCCGGGAGACACTCCGGTCGCGCAGAACATGAAGCCGCGGCCGCAGGGCCACGACAAAGATCAGTGCCGTAGATACGCCAACAGGTCCAAGCGCATCAAAGCACATCGAACCCACCGGCCGTCACGTGAACCCTCGATTGTAAACTGGACTGCTTGGCAATCTCCAACACCGTGACAACGCCACTGCTGATTCGAGCCTGCCACCCCAAAGACATCCCGACGCTGACAGGCCTGTATGCGTGGCATGTCGAGAACGGCACGGGCACCTTCGAGCTGGATGCCCCTGATGCGCGACAAATGGCTTCGCGACTGCAGCAAGCTGACGAACAAGGCTGGCCCTGGCTGGTCGCAGAGCGGGCCGGCCAGGTGATCGGTTATGCGTGCGCTCAGCCCTTCAGGCCGCGAATGGCCTTTCGCCATTGCGTCGAAGACTCGGTCTACCTCGCACCGGACTGCCAGCGGCAAGGCATCGGGCGGCTGTTGATGGCAGAGCTGATCGCTCAATGCGAGGCCCGCGGAGCGACGCAGATGATCGCGGTGATCGGCGACGCGGCGAATGCAGGCTCGATCGGGCTGCACCACGCCTTGGGCTTCGAGCCTGCCGGGCAATTGAGCGCCGTCGGCTGGAAATTCGCGCGCTGGCTGGACGTGGTGTTGATGCAGCGACGACTGGGCTTTGGCGCAGAATCGGCACCCCGCCAGAAGGAATGACGACCATCGAAACGACCGCATCCGCCGACAAATCGAAGACCCTCGCCACCTGGATCGCCATCGTCGCAGGAGCCTTGGGGCTGCACCGCTTTTACCTCCATGGCTTTCGCGATGTGCCGGGCTGGCTGCATCCACTGCCCACACTGATCGGGCTGTATGGCGTGAATCGGGCGCAATCGCTGGGCCAGGACGACCAGCTGGCGTGGTTGCTGATTCCATTCGTCGGCTGCACGATTTCGGCATCGATGCTGTGCGCCATCGTCTACGGCCTGACCAGCGACGACAAATGGAATGCCCGCTTCAATGCCGGACGCAAGACCTCTCGCGGTGGCTGGGCCGCGGTGCTGGGGGTGATGCTGGCACTGCTGGTGGGTGCAGGCGTGCTGATGGCCACCATCGCCTTCGCTGCCCAGCGCTATTTCGAGTACGAGGCCGAGGCGCCGTCCGTCAGTCAGCCCGCCAAACCGACTGCCCCGCCACCGTTGCCATCAACGTACTGACGGTCCCTCGCCCGGGAATCACTGCATCTGGCAGCAAGGCGACCAGCGGCAGCAACACGAAGGCGCGTTCGTGCATCCGAGGGTGCGGTACGGCGAGCGCGGTCGTTTCGATCTGTTGATCACCGTAAAGCAGCAGGTCCAGGTCGAGCGTGCGCGGTGCGTTGCGGTATGGGCGTTCGCGGCCGTGGCTGCGCTCGATCGCTTGCAGCGCCTCCAGCAAGGCATGAGGCGACAAGGTGGTGTCGAAGCAGGCGACCGCGTTCAGATAGTCTGGGCCGCTGGAATCGACCGGGGCGCTGCTGAACCACGGCGAGCAGCGGTGACGCCGAGACCCTGGCAACTGCTGCAACTGGGCGTACGCCGCCTCAAGCACCGCCCGCGTATCGCCCAGATTGGCGCCGAGGCCAACGCAGGCTCTCGCCTCGATCACGACGCGCCGGGCTCGCCGCCTTCTGACGAGACTGCGACGCCCGACTCGGCCGGCTTGCGGCGACGGCGACGCCGCTTCTTGGCGGGCTCAGCAACCGACTGCGGCTCGTCATCGGATTCCGTGGCCTGAGCAGGCTTGGGCTGACGCTTGCCATTCTGCCGGGCCTCACGACCTCGGACTGACTCCATTAAGCGACGTCGCTCGTCCTCGTCGGCCAGCGAGAAGTCTTCCCACCATCGCGCCAGTTCATCCGATGCCTCACCCGCATCGGCACGCAGGCGAAGGAAATCGAAGCCGGCACGGAAGCGCGGCTGCTCGACAAGCGTGAATGGCGCATTGCCGACACGGCGCTCGAAGCGCGGCTGCATCAACCAGATCTCGCGCATGTCACCGCCCAGCTTGCCGCGTCCGGAAATGTCACCGATGCGGGCATCGAAGATGGCTTCGACGGCCTGTTGAAGCGCGGCGAATGCGGGCTCACCGCCAGCCTTCAATTGATCCCATTTCAACTGCACGTCGTGCCACAGCATGCAGGCCAGCAAGAAGCTGGGGGCGACCGGCTTGCCTTCGCCTACGCGACGGTCGGTGTCGGCCAGCGCCAGCCTCACGAACTCGCGGTGCGCGTCGCTGCCGCGGCTGTCGTCGAGCAGCGTGTCGAGCACCGGGAAGGTACCTGTCGGCAGAGATTGCTTGCGAAGTTCCGCCAGACTCGCCAGCGAGTGGCCGGTCTGCAGCAGCTTGATCATCTCGTCGAACAGGCGCGAGGGCGGCACGTTCTCCAAGAGCGCAGACATGGCCCGGATAGGTGCGCGCGTCTTCGGTTCGATCTCGAAACCGAGCTTCGCCGCGAATCGCACCGCACGGATGATGCGCACCGGGTCTTCGCGGTAGCGTGTCTCCGGGTCGCCGATCATCCGCAGCAGCTTCTTCTTCGCGTCCTTGATGCCGCCGTGATAGTCCACCACCAGCTCGCGCACCGGGTCGTAATACATCGCATTGACGGTGAAGTCGCGCCGCGCAGCGTCCTCGATCTGCGGGCCCCAGACGTTGTCACGCAGCACGCGACCGTCGGCATCGACCACATGGCTAGGGCCGGAAGCGTGCCTGCCTTCGGCCTTCAATGTCTTCTCGTTGCCGACGACCTGCTCAGCAGCCGCAGCGTCCATCAGCGCGCGGAATGTGGAGACCTCGATGACCTCGCTCAGGCCGCGATCCTGCCGGCCGCGGCCGAACACGACGTGCACGATGCGAAAACGGCGGCCGATGATGAAGGCGCGGCGGAACAGCGCCTTGACCTGTTCGGGCGTTGCATCGGTCGCCACGTCGAAGTCCTTCGGACGCAGGCCGAGGAGCAGGTCGCGAACCGCGCCACCGACGATGTAGGCCTCGTGTCCGCCATCGACCAGCGTCTGCACCACCTTCGCGGCACGTTCATCGACCAGCGAGGGATCGATCTGATGTGCGCTCTTCGGCACCTCGACCCGTTGACCGAGCGAGAGCCCTGCGCTGGCCTTCTTGGTCGGTTTGCCCAGCAGCTTGTCGAAAAACTTCTTGATCATGTGAACAGGTTCAACGTTGGCCATCCGCGCTGGTGGGCAACCGCGAGCAGCGCAGGCGTCGGATTGGTCGCCACCGGTTCGGTGGCCTTCTCAAACAAGGGCAGGTCATTGAGCGAGTCGCTGTAGACGGTGATGCGAACACAGTCGCGCCATGTGGCTCCTTGCTCGCCCAGCCACTCCTCGACACGCTGGACCTTGCCTTCCCGGTAGCTCGGTGTGCCTCGGATGCGGCCTGTGATGCTACCGCGCGTGTCACGCTCAAGCTGAACCGCGATCAACGAGGAGATACCGAACGCTGCGGCGATCGGCGCGGTGACGAATTCATTGGTCGCGGTGACCAGTGCCACCTGATCCCCCTGAGCCTGGTGTCGGCGCACCAGATCGCGGGCGCTGTCGTGCAAGGCAGGCTCGATCACCCGTCGCATGAACAGGCCCTGCGCGGCACCGAGCTCCTCAGCCGAACGCTCGCGCAGCGGCCGGGTCGCGAACTCGATGTAGGCATGCACGTCGAGCCGGCCGGCCTGGTATTGAGCGAAGAACGCATCGTTGTCGCGCCGAAAGCTGGACTCGTCGACCCAGCCGAGCGAGATCACGAATTCGCCCCAGGCGTGATCGGAATCGAGCGGCAACAGGGTGTCGTCAAGGTCGAACAGGCAGAGATTCAAGACAGCACCCCGTCACTGTTGCGCACATCGTCGGCAGCGTTTTCAGCCAGCATCTGACGCAGCAACGGCACGGTCAGAGCACGCTTGTGCACCATTGCAAATTCGTCGAGTCGATCGAGTTGAGACATCAGGTGTTTCAGGTCACGGGCGTAGCGGTGCAGCAGGTAATCGATCACCTCGTCGGACAGGAACAGGCCTCGTCGGTCGGCTTCCCAACGAAGCGCTGCCCGGGATTCAGCTTCGGAGAGCGCCTGCACCGCCATCACGTGACCCCAGCCCAGGCGAGATCGCAGATCGTCGCGCAACGGCAGGTCGACCGGCGGCAGTCGCCCCGACGCAGCGATCAAGGTCGCCTGCGACGTAGCCTCGACGAACAGGGTGAATGCCGCATGCTGCCGTGACGCGTCAAAAGCCTCGCAACCGTCGAGTACCAGCAAGCTCCAGCTTTCTTCATGCAGCCAGGGAAGGTTCTGCGGGGCATCGAACCAGCCGACGCGGCCGCCGCGCTGCTGAACCTCGTGTGCCAGCGCCCGCAGCAGATGGGTCTTGCCGGTGCCCTGCTCACCCCAGAGGTACAGCGGGGTCGTGGGTGCTCCCGGCTCGCATACCGTACGCAAGTGGGTCAGCACCATCGCGTTCGGCCCGGCGACGAAGGAATCGAAAGTCGGTGGGCTGCCGGACGCTATGGGCAGAGGGATCTGCTTCACGGCGACAACGGCTGCTTGGCTTGCGATGCGCACTTTGCGCCTGACGCGAACGCAGGGGTCAATGCAGCCTCGGGCGTTCGCCCCGGCGCAAGCGATCCAGCTGCTCGGCCAACACACGGCTGTCGTCCGCATCGGGACGGTCGCGCAGATAGGCCTCAAGGTCTTCAGCTGCCTTGCCGGCCTGCCCGAGCTGTGCCCACGCACGCCCGCGGTCGCGCCGCTCTTCGTGCGCATGCGGCATCAGCATGACCAGGCGGTCCATCACAGGCATCAGGCGCAGCCAGTCTTCGGCGGTACTGTGGATTTCCTTCAGATTACGCAACATCCTGGCCAGCACCTCGCGCGGCTGCGCGGATTGCAGGAAGAGTCCCAGCGGGGCATCGAAATCGCCGACCAGCCCTTGGCTGATCTTGTAGGGGCCGAGCCGCTCGTCGAGATCCTCCCTTGACAGCGACTTGCCAGTGAACGGATCAATCACGACCTCGCCATTGCCGGGGCCGTTCAACTTGCTGATCTTCACCAGGAAGTGCCCTGGAAAGGACACACCATGCGCACGCAGGCCGATCTGCGTGGCCATCTCGATGTACAGGATCGCCAAAGTGATCGGGATGCCGCGGCGAGTGCGCAGAACTTCGTGCACATAACTGTTGCCGGGGTCGTAGTAGTTGTTGACGTTGCCGCGGAAGCCCAGCTCGTGGAAGAAATAGCCGTTGAGCCAACGCAGCCGCTGTAAAGGGACCATGTCAGCCGGAATGCGTCGCTTGAGCCTGTCAGCGAGCTCATCGACTTCCGCCAGCACACCCTGCAGGTCAAGATGCGGGTGTTCGTCCAGGCCGATCGATGCCGCGGCTTCAAGCAGCGACAAACTGGCATCGTCTGCCACCAAGGCGTTGAAATACTCGAGCGTGGTGGGCACCGCGAACTGGAACTTACTGCTCATTTTCGAATGATACGGCGGCGGTGCGGCAGCCGTGCTTACCTCAGCCACGGCGGGCAAAGTCATGCAAACGGATGCCCATGAGCCGCAGCGCCAGGAAGTAGAGCAACGCAACACCGACCAGACATCCTGCGAGCAGGCCGACGCGCAACACACGCTGACTGCCGAGGCCGACCCAATCAATGCCGACCGACGCTGCGCTCAGCGCAGCGCCCAGAAGGGCGGTCGCGCACAAAACCCGCAAGCTGAAGCCAGGCCACCCGGCCGACGGCACGTAAGTGCCCTGACGCCGCAGCCCGGCAAACAGCCAGCCGGCGTTGATCAACGCGCCCAGCCCGATGGAGAGCGCCAGGCCGGCGTGTCCCAGCTGAGGCACAAACACCAGATTCATCAGCTGGGTCAGGACCAACACCACCACCGCAATCTTGACCGGTGTGCGGATGTCCTGCCGCGCATAGAAGCCAGGTGCCAGCACCTTGATGGCGATCAGTCCCAGCAAGCCGACCCCGTAACCCATGAGCGCATGCACCGTCTGCTGGACGTCAAGCACACTGAATTGCCCGTAGTGGTACAGCACCGACACGATTGCCCTCGGAAAGACCAGCAAAGCCGCCGCGCAAGGCAAGGCGAGCAAAAGCACCAGCCGCAGGCCCCAGTCCAGGTGACTGGAATAAGCGGCCTGGTCGCCACTGGCCTGGGCGGCCGACAGCTGAGGCAGCAGCACCACGCCGAGCGCGACACCGAGCAAAGCGGTAGGGAACTCCATCAGCCGGTCGGCGTAAGTCAGCCAGGACACCGCGCCGACCCCGACATGCGACGCAATCTGTGTGTTGATCAGCAGCGACAGCTGCGCTACCGACACGCCGAGCAACGCCGGGGCCATCTGCTTCAGGATGCGGCCCACGCCAGGATGATCGAGCGAGGTGCGCAAGGTGCGCCATGAGCCCCCGATGTGCGGTCGCATGTCAATAGCCCGCAGCGCAGGCCACTGCACCGCCAGCTGCAGCACGCCGCCGAGCATCACGCCGACGGCGAGCGCATAAATAGGCTCGATACCGCGCTGCCGGAACCAAGGCGCGAGCAGCCAGGCAGCGAGCATCACCGACAGATTGAGCAGCACCGGCGTGACGGCTGGCACGGCGAAACGCTTCCAGGTCTGGAGCACGCCGGCCGCCAGCGCCACCAGGGACATGAAGCCAATGTAGGGGAACATGATCCGCGTCATCACCACCGCGGCGTCGAACTTTTCGAGGCCCGAGGCCATCAACCACACCAGCAATGGCGAGGCGATGACGCCGAGCACACAGGTCAACGCCAAAGCCCAGACCAGCACGGTACCGACGGCATCGACCAATCGGCGTGTGACCTCGTCCCCCTCTGTCGCACGGGTGGCGGCCAGGATCGGAACAAATGCCTGCGAGAAGGCGCCCTCTGCGAACAGCCGACGCAGCAGGTTGGGAATGCGGAAGGCGACGTTGAACGCGTCGGTGTAGGCGCTGGCGCCGAAACTCGCTGCAATGATCAGCTCTCGCCCCAGGCCGGTGATGCGTGACGCAAGGGTCAACAGCGAAACGGTTGAGGCAGCGCGCAGCAGGTTCATGGTGTCGAGGCAACGGGGCGAAGCAGTATAGGCAGCAGCCGCTCGCTTGCGATCCTTTGACCGAGTGAATGCGCCACAGCGGCACCAGCCCTGCTACACTCGCAGGCTCTGCTCTAACTGCTCACAGAAGAATCATGGCCACAGCATCCAAAGCCAAGAAGAAAACCGTCCGCATTGCCTCCGGCTTGAAGCGGGTGCGTCAGGACGTGAAGCTGAATGCGGCCAACACCGCATTGCGCTCGAAGTTCCGCACCGTCATCAAGAACGTGCAGAAGGCCGTGATCGCCGGTGACAAGGCCAAGGCCGCCGACCTGTTCAAGACTGCCGAGCAGGTCATCGACTCGGTCGCCGACAAGGGACTCTTTCACAAGAACAAGGCCGCACGCCACAAGAGCCGCCTGTCGGCCAAGATCAAGGCTTTGCCTGCAACGGCCTGATTCGCGCTTCGGATCTCCTCCAAAGGCCCGCTCTGCGGGCCTTTGGCATTTCAGGACCTCAGATGTCGGTCGGCGTCGGCGGCAGCGCGGCGGCGTCAACCACCTGCAGCTTGTTGTCGCGCGCAAAGTTCATGACAAAGTCCCAAGCCATCGGCTCGGCGTCACGCAGCGCCTGATTGACGATCACGCACTTCACCCCGCCGATCACACGTGGCACGCAATACGGCGAATAGCCGATGAACGACGAACGGTCGGAGGCCGAACCTTCCGGGCGAAAGCAGGACATCGCTCCTGCCAGCCGCTCTGCCCAATCGCTGGGTCGAAAGGCGTGGCCCTCGAGGGTGATGCCCTTGATGAACACTTCGCGAGCGGGGGATGAACTCATACTTCCAGTGGCGCAGACAGAGATACAAATTCCGGAGCATCGCAACGCCCTAGTTTTGATGCGACGCAACACGCGTGCTGATTGTGCCGCCTGACAGCCCCTTGCCCGTTGCGCGGCTCGGCACTTTGGCGCCTCCTTAGAATCCGACTCCCATGCCTGTGCACCTGCGGGCGCCTGTCGCCGCGCTGCGGCCAAGACACCTGCCCTACAGCACCTTGCGGATTCCTGCCATGAACGCCCCTGCAACCATCACCGCCGATCCCGAACCGCATGTGATGCACACCTATGCGCGACTGCCGATGGCGATGTCGCATGGTCGCGGCTGCTGGGTCTGGGACACCGGTGGCAAGAAGTATCTGGACGGCCTGGGCGGCATCGCGGTCAACACCCTCGGCCACGCGCACCCCAAGCTGGTGCCCGCGTTGCAGGAGCAGATCGGCCGCCTGATCCACACCTCGAACTACTACGCCTCGCCTCTGCAGGAAAGCCTGGCGTCTACCTTGTGTGAGCTCTCGGGGCTGGACCGCGTTTTCTTCTGCAACAGCGGGCTCGAAGCCAACGAGGCAGCGCTGAAGATTGCACGCAAGTTCGGGCACGACAAGGGCATCGATCGCCCCGAAGTCATCGTCTACGAGAAGGCGTTCCACGGCCGCTCGATCGCCACCTTGTCCGCGACAGCGAACCCGAAGATCCACGCTGGCTTCGAGCCGCTGGTTGAAGGATTCGTGCGGGTCCCCTTGAACGACGTCGCCGCGATCGACGAGGTCGCGAACACCCGGCCGAATGTGGTGGCGGTGTTCCTCGAAGTGATCCAAGGGGAAGGTGGCGTGAACCCCGCGACCACGGAGTACCTTCGCGCGATCCGCCGCTTGTGCGACGAGAACGACTGGTTGCTGATGCTTGACGAGGTTCAATGCGGCATCGGGCGCACCGGAAAGTGGTTCGCACACCAGTGGGCCGGCATCCTGCCCGACGTCATGCCACTGGCCAAGGGGCTGGGCTCGGGCGTGCCAGTAGGCGCGGTGGTGTGCGGCCCCCGCGCCGCCACGGTTCTGCAAACGGGCAATCACGGCACCACCTTCGGCGGTAATGCATTGGCGATGCGCGCAGGCATCGAGACGCTGCGCATCATGCAAGAGGATCACCTGCTGGAGAACGCCACCATGGTGGGCGCGGCCCTGCGTGCCGGGCTGGTGCGTGAGTTGTCCGCTGTGACAGGCGTGGTCGAGATCCGCGGACAGGGATTGATGCTGGGCATCGAACTCGATCGTCCCTGCGGTGACCTGCTGGGGCGCGCGGCCGCAGCGGGCCTGCTGCTCAGCGTGACCGCAGAACGCGTCGTGCGCCTGGTGCCGCCACTGATCCTGAGCGCTCCCGAGGCAGAGCAGATCGTCGACATCCTTTGCCCACTGATCAAGGCCTTCCTCCAAGAACCCGTGCTGCCGTGAACACCCCGTGAACACACTCGCCATGAAACCCGGCAAGACACTGATCCGGCACTACCTTCAGTTCAAGGACCTGCGTGCCGAGGAGTACGCCTATCTGCTGGCGCGCACCACCGAGATCAAGCGGCGCTTCAAGAACTACGAGAAGTACACGCCACTCGTAGACCGCACCTTGGCGATGATCTTCGAGAAGGCCAGCACCCGCACGCGCGTGAGCTTCGAAGCAGGCATGTACCAGATGGGCGGCTCGGTGGTGAACCTCACCACAGGCGACAGCCAGCTCGGCCGCGCCGAGCCGATCGAGGACAGCGCCCGCGTGATCAGCCGCATGGTCGACGTGGTGATGATCCGCACCTACGAGCAGACCAAGATCGAGACCTTCGCAGCGCACTCGCGCGTGCCGGTGATCAATGGGCTGACCAACGAATACCACCCCTGCCAGATCCTGGCCGACGTTTACACCTACATCGAGCACCGTGGTGACATCAAGGGCAAGGTGGTGGCCTGGGTCGGTGACGGCAACAACATGGCCAACACCTGGCTGCAGGCGGCCGACATCCTCGGCTTCACGCTGCATGTCAGCACCCCCAGCGGCTACGAGATAGATCCCGCGGTGGCGGGCGTCTCCAACCAGGCCTGCGTCAAGGTGTTCGACAACCCGATGGACGCCTGCCGTGGCGCCCACCTGGTGACCACCGACGTGTGGACCAGCATGGGCTATGAAGCCGAGAACGCGGCGCGCCAGAAGGCTTTCGCCGACTGGCGCGTCGACCGC
>CANHOE010000051.1 GCA_947462175.1 Burkholderiales bacterium
CCGGGCTACAACGGTGTGATGTGCGTGGAGGCTGGCGGCCCACCGGCAGGCACCGGCTGCGGTGGCTATGTGGTCGGACAGACCGTCAAGCTGCTGAAGGAGCACCACCTGCTCGAGGATACCGACGTGGTGATCTTCGATGTGCTGGGCGACGTGGTCTGCGGTGGCTTTGCCGCGCCCTTGCAGCATGCTGACCGCGCGCTGATCGTCACTGCCAACGACTTCGACTCGATCTTCGCGATGAACCGCATCGTGCAGGCCATCGGCGCCAAGGCGAAGAACTACAACGTGCGCCTGGGTGGTGTGATCGCCAACCGCAGCCGCGAAACCGATCAGATTGACAAGTACAACGAACGCATCGGCCTGAAGCTCGCAGCGCACTTCCCCGACCTCGACGTGATCCGTCGCAGCCGCCTGAAGAAGTCGACGCTGTTCGAAATGGAGTACTCGCCGGAACTCGAAGCCGTGCAGAACGAGTACATGCGGCTGGCAGCGTCGTTGTGGCTGGGCACCGAACCAATGAGCGCCGTACCGATGAAGGACCGAGACATCTTCGATCTGTTGGGATTCGATTGATACCCCCACGGACTCCCACATCGATGCCCCACTGGACGACGCCTGCATGAACCCGCTCAGCTACCTCGAACGCCGCGGCAAGATCGAAGACTATTTCGATCGCACCGCCGTGCAAGCGTGGGCTCGACTCACCTCAGACGCACCGGTCGGTCGAATCCGCGCCACCGTGCGTGCCGGCAGAGACCGCATGCGCTCGACGCTGCTCGGATGGCTGCCCGACGACCTGAGCGGACTGCGCGTGCTGGATGCCGGCTGTGGCACGGGCGCCCTTGCGGTTGAAGCGGCGCAACGTGGTGCCCACGTGTTGGCGATTGATCTGTCTCCGACACTCGTCGATCTGGCGCGCGACCGCCAGCCGGCCGAGTTGACCAGTGAACACAGCACAGGTCGCATTGATTTCCGCTCGGGCGACATGCTGGATCCCGCGCTCGGCGAATTCGACTACGTGGTTGGCATGGACTCGCTGATCCACTACTGCACGCCGGATGCGGTGCGTGTCGTTGCGGGGCTGGCCGAGCGAACTCGCCGCGGCCTGCTGTTCACCTACGCACCCAGCAACCCGGCCCTGATCGCCTTCAGGGCGATCGGGCGCATGCTGCCGCGCAGCGACCGCGCGCCGTGGATCGAGCCGGTGGCCGAGGCGACCTTGCATCGCCTGCTGGCAGCCGACCCTTCGCTGCAAGATTGGAAGCGTGGGCGTACGCAACGCATCTCCAGCGGCTTCTACACCTCGCAAGCGCTGGAGCTGGTGCGGCGATGAGCAGACCGACTCTGCTGGTGTTCAGGGCCAAGCAATGGCTCGACATCGCGCCGCGCTTTCTTCCGTTTGCCGACGCGGCAACCACTGAGTTGCCACTCGGCCGTCTGCTGCGTCTGTCTCTGTTTCAGGTCACGGTCGGCATGGCCACCGTGCTGCTGATCGGTACGCTGAACCGGGTGATGATCGTCGAGATGGGCATGGCCGCCTGGCTGGTCTCGTTGATGGTGGCACTGCCTTTGGTATTCGCGCCGTTCCGGGCTCTGGTCGGCTTCAAGTCAGATACACACCGATCGGTGCTGGGTTGGAAGCGTGTGCCCTACATCTGGATTGGAACCTGGCTCCAATTTGGCGGCTTCGCGATCATGCCGTTCGCCCTGATCCTGCTGTCGGGAGATTCACACGCCGGGCCCTGGTTGGGACAAGTGAGTTCAGCGCTGGCATTCCTGATGGTGGGCGCTGGTTCACAGATCACACAGACCGCAGGCCTCGCCTTGGCCACCGACATCGCGCCCGAGAGCGCCCGGCCACGCGTGGTCGCACTGATGTACGTGATGCTGTTGGTGGGCATGGTGGTCAGTGGTCTGACTTTCGGCTTGCTTCTCGCTGACTTCAGCCAATTGCGCCTGATCAAGGTCGTTCAGGGCGCTGCTGCAGTCACGATCGCGCTCAACCTGATTGCTTTGTGGAAACAGGAAGCCCGCAACCCAGCTGGCACCGCGAAAAGCCTGGCACGTCCTGACTTCAGCACCAGTTGGCATTCTTTCCTGCGCCAAGGTCGCACCCTGCGCTTCCTCGTGGCGGTCGGCCTCGGGACGGCTGCTTTCAGCATGCAGGACATCATTCTCGAGCCCTACGGTGGCGAAATCCTCAAACTGTCCGTGGGTGCGACCACCGTACTCACGGCCCTGCTGGCCGGTGGTGCCCTGCTGGCGTTCGGCCTCGCAGCGCGCTGGCTTGGACAGGGCGTCGACGCCTTGCGACTTGCATCCTTCGGGATCTTGGTCGGTATCGTGGCATTTTCAGCGGTGATCTTCGCTGCCCCGCTCGACTCGGCAGTGCTGTTTCGTATCGGTGCGGCCTTGATCGGATTCGGTGGCGGACTGTTCGCCGTCAGCACCCTCACGGTGGCGATGAGCTTGGAGAGGCCGGGGCAGGTCGGTCTGGCGCTGGGCGCATGGGGCGCTGTGCAAGCCACGGCAGGTGGAGTTTCCATTGCTGTCGGAGGGGCCCTGCGAGACGTCGTGGCGAGCATGGCATCCCAAGGCATGCTGGGAGCCGGATTGTCTGACCCATCCGTCGGATACAGCGTCGTCTACCACCTCGAGATCGGGTTGATGTTTGCCGCGCTGATCGCGATTGGTCCGCTGGTACGCATGTCCACCGAACCACGTGTCAACAAAAGTCAGAAGTTTGGGTTGGCCGAGTTTCCCGGCTGATCATTTTTTGGGTAAGAAGGAGATCACACCATGGGTACTGGAGCCATCACGGGCTATGTCGACGTTGCACAACTCGTGCTTTACGCTTTCTGGATCTTCTTTTTCGGTCTGGTGTATTACCTCCAGATGGAAAGCAAGCGCGAAGGCTTCCCGCTAGAAACCGTGTATCCATCCGGCGAGATGCGCCAGACACCTGGCTTTGTCGGCATGCCCACACCGAAGACTTTCCTGCTGCCACACGGAGAGTCGGTGACCGTACCGAATGACAAGGTCTCGCCTCAGACGCTGCATGCCGAGCCGCTGCACCGGTTGATGGGGGCGCCGCTCGTTCCCACGGGCAACCCGATGCTCGACGGTGTTGGCCCTGGCGCCTATGCCGACCGTGCTGATGTGCCTGACTACACGTGGGAAGGTGACGCGAAGATCGTGCCGTTGCGCATCGCCTCCGATTTTGGTGTCGCATCGAACGATCCCGACCCACGCGGTCTGGAAGTGGTCGGGGCCGATGGCGAGGTCGCGGGGACGGTGCACGACCTTTGGGTCGACAAATCAGAAATGATGTTCCGCTACATCGAGGTCACCGTACCTGTCGGCGTCGCAACACGCAATGTGTTGCTACCCATGAATTTCGCCCGCTTCAAGTCTGACCATGTGAAGGTTGCATCGATCCTCAGCCATCAGTTCGCGCAGGTGCCGGGAACCAAGAGTGCCGAGCAGATCACGATGCTGGAAGAAGAGAAGATCATGGCCTACTACGGTGGCGGAACGTTGTACGCCACCCCTGATCGTCAGGAACCGCTGGTATGAAAGTCAACTACGAAGGCCACACGCACGAACACGAGTTCGAGCCAGAGTACGGCCTGCCTGAACCGCTTCCAGCCGGGGAGCGTGTGTTGTGGCAGGGTTCGCCGGATTGGCGTGTGCTGGCACGCCATGTTTTTCATGTGCGAACGCTGGCGCTGTACTTCTCGGCGATCTTGGTCGTCCGTGGTGCTTTCGTATTGAGCGATGGCGGTACAGCCGTCGCCGCCCTGAAAGCGATTGGCATGACCTTGCCACTGGTGGCGATGGCCATCGGAATCGCTCTCGGGCTGGCGATCCTGTGCGCACGCACAAGTGTGTACACCATCACAGACAAGCGCGTGACGATGCGCATCGGCATCGTCCTGAACCTGACCTTCAACCTGCCCTTCAAGCGCATAGCCGGCGCAGGCTATCGCCAGGTCGGCAACGGTGCGGGAGACATTCCGTTGACCTTGGCCGGCACGGACCAAATCGCGTACTTGCACCTCTGGCCGCACGCGCGGCCGTGGCGCATCACCAAGGCCGAACCCATGCTGAGATGCGTGCCGCAAGGCGCCGAGGTGGCACGGGTGCTCGGGCAGGCCTGGTCGCAATCACGTGGCCTCGAACTGAATCCGATGACACCGAACACCGCAACAGCACCGCGTCATCGCGGCTTCAATGTGTCGAGCGAACCTCGACTGACGCAAGGCGCTTGAGATGGTTGCCCTCACTGCGACCAACGTTCTCCCGCGCCGTGCGCTGCTGGGCATCGGTGTTGCGCTGCTCGCCACGCTGATCGCTGTGGCTTCAGTTCGTATGTCGGGCGCCTCCATCTCGGAGCCCGACGAAGCGGCTGTCGCTGTCCGTGAATTGCGTTTCGAAGATCGACCCGATGGCAGCGTGGTGGTGATCGACGCCACGACCAAGTCGGTGATCCACACCATGACAGGTGAGAACGGCTTCTTTCGCGGCGCGCTACGCGGCCTGGCTCGTGAGCGTCGCCGCGCCGGGCTGGGCTCGGAGCAGCCGTTTCAGCTGATCGGCCGCGCCGACGGTCGACTTACACTGGTCGACCCCGCCACAGGACAGCGCATCGACCTTGAATCCTTCGGCCCCACCAATGCAGCCGTTTTCGCCCGTTTCATGACCAATTTGCCGACGCCCCAGTGAGGCCGGAACCATCTACAACGCTCGGAGCAGTAAATGAACACAGCAGCCCAACGCGCCCCCAACGAAGCCACCACCACCGCGCTGCAGAACACGGTGCTGACGCCGCGTTTCTACACCACCGATTTCGACGCGATGGACCGCATGGACGTCAGCTCGGTGCGTGCGCAATGGGACGTGCTGATGGAAGAGTTCCGCGCCGACTCGAACACCGACCATTTCCAGCGCCCTGACGACATGGTGGGCAAGGACTACTCCTCCTCACTGCCACCGGCGCTCTACAAGGAGTTCGGCGACTTCCTGATCAGCTCGGTCACCAGTGAGTTTTCCGGCTGTGTGCTGTACACCGAAATGAAAAAGCGTGTCACCAACCCCGACATCAAGGAGCTGATGTCGCTGATGGCACGTGATGAGAGCCGCCATGCAGGTTTCATCAATCAGTGGTTGAAGGATTTCGGCATCGGCGTCGATCTCGGCTTCTTGGTGAAGGCGAAGAAGTACACCTACTTCCGTCCGAAGTTCATCTTCTACGCGACCTACCTTTCCGAGAAGATCGGCTACGCCCGCTACATCGCGATCTATCGTCAGGTCGAGCGGCACCCTGAACTGTGCTTCCACCCCATCTTCAAGTGGTTCGAGCTGTGGTGCAACGACGAATTCCGTCACGGCGAGGCCTTCGCGCTGTTGATGCGCGCGAACCCGAAGCTGCTGACGGGTGTCAACAAGCTGTGGATCCGTTTCTTCGTGTTGGCGGTCTACGCGACGATGTACGTCCGCGATCACCAGCGCCCGGAGATGCACGCCGCGATGGGCTTGAACCCCACCGAGTACGACTACCACGTGTTCCGCATCACCTCCGAAATCACCAAGCAGGTTTTCCCGCTGACGCTGAACATCGACGACCCACGCTTCCGCAACGGCCTCGAACGGTTGAGGAAATTGTCCGTCGCCACAGAAGCTGCCCGAGCCCGTGGCGGCCTCGTCGGCGCCATCCAGCGCGTCGGTTACAGCATCGCTGCTGGTGCCACCTTCGTTCGGCTGTTCTGCCTGCCGGCCCAACCGAACCAGTTGCCCATCAACGTGCGCGTCGCGCCGGCGTGGTGATCAGCTGATCTGCGACCCGGCTCTTCAGCAGTAAAGCCCCATGTCTCAGTACCTCCTGCCCATCGCGTACACGCTGTTCATCTGGTGGTTCAGCACAGGCGTCATCCTCTACCTCAACGGGCTGCCACGCTGGACCTTCAAGTGGACCATGGGCGGTACGACCTTTGTGCTGTTGATGGCACTGGTCGGACTCGGCGCGACCCGCGACGACACCCGGATCACCGGCGCCTACCTGGCCTTTACCTTCGGCTTGCTGGTGTGGGCGTGGCAGGAAGTCGCTTTTTTGCTCGGCTACGTCACCGGCCCGCGGCGTATCGAATGCCCGGCTGACTCGACCGGCTGGAGGCGTGCACGGTATGCATTCATGGCAGTGATGCACCACGAGTTGGGCCTGGTGATGCTGGGGGCTGCAGTGCTCGCGGCCACCTGGGGCGGAACGAACCAGACCGGCATGTGGACCTTTCTGATCCTGTGGGTCATGAGGCAAAGCGCCAAGCTCAATGTCTTTCTCGGCGTGCGCAATCTCAACGAAGGATTCCTGCCGGATCACCTGAAGTACTTGCAGACTTACTTCACCCGGAGACCGATGAACCGGCTCTTCCCAATCTCCGTGATCTCTTCGACACTGGTCGCAGCGCTGATCTGGCAGGAAGCCAATCTCGCCGATAACAACGCGTTCGAAATCACCGCACTGACCTTTGCGGCCACCCTGTTGACATTGGCGGTGCTGGAGCACTGGTTTCTGGTGCTGCCTCTGCCCTTTGAAACCTTGTGGAACTGGGGACTGCGCTCGCGCAAACCGGACCATCCCGGGGCCTCGCCCGTCGAGTCGGTTGAATCGCGCTTGCCAGCGCTGCCTGTCGTCGTGGACGACGCATCCAGGCCTGACAGTACGGTGATGAAGTCGGTTCGCTCCGGCATCGGTAGCTGCATCAGCTACTGACGAGCCAGGGCAAGGCTTCAGGCCAGCCCGACCATCCGTTCACTCAGATCCCAAAGTCGGCTTGCGCGAGCTTCGTTGTTGGCCTTGGCCGACAGCGCTTGCGAAAACGCCTGCCGTCCGGCTTTTTGGCGATTGCCCCAGCTCCAGTGGACACCAGACTGTGAGAACGCGCCATCAGCAACGACGTCAGCCACCCGCTCACCCGCGAGTTCCTGTGTCACATACCCCTTGGTGATGTTCTTCTGGAACCAGGGGAAGATGCGCTGAAAGGCACGTGGCGTATGACGGAACAACGCCGTATCGGCCACACATCCCGGGTACAGCGTGCTGAACACAATGCCGGTGTCCGCGTGGTAGCGGCGATGTAATTCGCGGCTGATGACCATGTTGCACAGCTTGCTGTCCTTGTAGGCCTTGCCGGCCTTGAACGGCTTGCCGTCGATCATCGCCACCGGTGCCCGGAACCCTGCTTCGAGGCCTTGCAGATCGCCGAGATCGGCCGGTGCAGGGATCGGCACTTTGCCACCGAATTCCTCCGAGTTGGCGGTCACCGTCCCCAGCGTAACGAGGCGCGGAGCCGGGTGGCTCGCCTGCTCCAAATCGGACAGCAGGAGGCGGCTGAGCAGGAAGTGCCCAAGGTGGTTGGTCGCGACGCTGATCTCATAACCCTCAGGCGACCGTGCCGGCTCCTCGAGTCGCGGCAGGTAGACCGCCGCGTTGTTGACTAAGGCGTGCAAAGGGTACCCGGTCCTGCGAAATGCCGACACGAAATCGCGGACGCTTTGCTGCGACCCCAGGTCGATGGCCATCACCGCGTACCGGTCCTTGGGGATGCCCAGCGCTCGTGCAGCCTGTTCCGCCTTGGGCACATCTCGGCAGGCCATCACAACAAACCAATCACGCTTCGCCAGCGCCAGTGCCGCATAGAGACCGACGCCCGAGGAGGCGCCGGTGATGATCACGGTCGAGTGTGCACTCTGGTTCATGATCACCTCAGGCCCTCAACCGTTGTCGCGAGACGCCTTCTTGCGCTCGTGCTCTTTCAGGAAGCGCTTGCGCACCCGGATCGACTTCGGCGTGATCTCGACCAGTTCGTCGTCGTCGATGAAGTCCACACCGTACTCCAGCGTCAGCTCGATCGGTGGCGTGATCTTGATGGCATCTTCTTTGCCGCTGACACGGAAGTTGGTCAACTGCTTGGTGCGGGTGGCGTTCACCACCAGATCGTTGTCGCGGCTGTGGATACCGACGATCATGCCCTCGTAGACCGGGTCGTTCGGCTTCACAAACATACGGCCGCGGTCGTCGAGCTTGCCCAGCGCGTAGGTGAAGATCTCGCCGTCGTCCATCGAGATCAGCACGCCGTTCTTGCGGCCACCGATCTCGCCCTTGTAGGCTTCGTAGCCGTCGAAGATCGACGCGATCAGGCCCGAACCGCGCGTGAGATTCATGAACTCATTGGCGAAGCCGATCAGTCCGCGCGCCGGGATGCGGTATTCCAACCGCACGCGACCGCGCCCATCGGGTTCCATGTTGAGCATCTCACCCTTGCGCAGACCCAGGGCCTGCATGACGCCGCCCTGGTGGAGTTCTTCGACGTCGGCGGTCACGAGTTCCATCGGCTCGCTTTTCACCCCATCGACGTCCTTGAACATCACGCGCGGCTTGGAAACGGCCAGTTCGTAGCCCTCGCGGCGCATGTTTTCCAGCAGGATGGTCAGGTGAAGTTCGCCGCGGCCGCACACCTCGAAGATGCCGTCTTCGTCAGTCTCCGAAACGCGCAGCGCCACGTTCGACTGAAGCTCTTTCTGCAGCCGGTCCCAAATCTGGCGGCTGGTGACGTACTTGCCTTCACGGCCGGCCAAGGGGCTGGTGTTGACGCAGAAATTCATCGTCAGCGTCGGTTCGTCGACCTTGAGCATCGGCAGCGGCGCCGGATTCGACGGATCGGTGATGGTGACACCGATGCCGATCTCGTCGATGCCGTTGATCAGCACGATGTTGCCGGGTCTCGCCTCGGTGACTTGCACACGGTCCAGGCCCTGGAACGTGAGCACCTGGTTGATGCGGCCATTGATCGACTTGCCGTCGGGTCCTTCCATCACGGCGACCTGCATGCCTGGCTTGATGGTGCCCTGGCTGATGCGACCCACACCGATGCGCCCGACAAAGGTCGAGAAATCCAACGCCGAGATCTGCAGTTGCAGCGGAGCAGCCGCGTCTCCGCTCTGCGCAGGTACATGCTTCAGGATCGTGTCGAACAACGCCGACATGTCAGGGCCCCATTGCTCACCGGCAGTGCCCTCTGTCAAAGACGACCAGCCGTTGATCCCCGAGGCGTACACGACCGGGAAATCGAGCTGTTCGTCGTTGGCACCCAACTTGTCGAACAGATCGAACGCGGCATTGATGACCGCATCAGGCTTGGCGCCGGGCTTGTCCACCTTGTTGACCACCACGATGGGCTTCAGGCCGAGTGCCAGCGCCTTCTTCGTGACGAAGCGCGTCTGCGGCATCGGGCCTTCCTGTGCGTCGATCAACAGCACCACGCCATCGACCATCGACAAGGCCCGCTCCACCTCGCCGCCGAAGTCGGCGTGCCCGGGGGTGTCGACGATGTTGATGTGCGTATCCTGCCAGCTGACCGCGCAGTTCTTGGCCAGGATCGTGATGCCGCGCTCACGCTCGATGGCGTTGCTGTCCATCACGGTGTCGACCACCTTCTCATGTTCAGCGAAGGTGCCGCTCTGGCGCAGCAACTGGTCAACCATCGTGGTCTTGCCATGGTCGACGTGGGCGATGATGGCGATGTTGCGGATCTGTTGGGTCATGTCGTAATCACTTCGTTCGTCTCTCGGATTGGGGCAAGAAGGCCTTGCACCTCCAGCGGGCTCAGGAGCCTGGTTGAAATCAGTTCACCGCCGGTGATGTGGCCGCTGCCCAGGAAGGCCCTGGCTTGCGGACCGTAGACGCGCACGCGCGGCGTGTTCGGCAGTGGCAGGCGGCGGCGCACGCCGCTCAAGAATCGGCCTGCACCTTCGTCATCGAGGCGAACCAGCGGCCAGTCGGCGATCAGGCTGTCAGCGTCCTGCAGCAGCGCATCGCGCTCGGCTTCGGTCATCGCTGCCAGGGTCTCCAGCGTCTGCGCGCCAGCCAGCGTCAGCGGCCCACTGCCGGTGCGTTGCAGCGCCACCAGATGGGCGCCGCATCCGAGCGCGCGGCCGATGTCTTCGGCCAGTGTGCGAATGTAGGTGCCTTTGCTGCAGCGCACGTCGATCGTCCAGGCATCGTCAGTACCGTTCGTCAGGTCTTGATGCTGCAGCGCCGTGATGTCGATGCGATGAATCTTCACCGAGCGCGCTTCACGTTTGATCTCGATGCCGGCACGCGCGTATTCGTAGAGCGGCTTTCCCTCTCGCTTCAGCGCTGAATGCATCGGCGGCACCTGGGCGATGTCGCCAGTGAAGGTCGCGCAGGCGACTTCGAATTGCGCACGTGTGACATGCACTTCGGCGCGTTGCAGCACTTCACCTTCGGCATCGCCGGTGGTGGTCGTGATACCTAGCTTGAGCGTCGCGCGGTAGGCCTTGTCAGCATCGAGCCCAATCTGTGAAAACTTCGTCGCCGCACCGAAGCACAACGGCAGCAGCCCGGTCGCCAGCGGGTCGAGCGTACCGGTATGGCCGGCCTTCTCAGCGCGGTACAGGCGCTTGGCTTTCATCAGCGCGTCGTTGCTCGACAGGCCCAGGGGCTTGTCGAGCAGCAGCACGCCGTGGACGGCGCGACGCGGTATGCGCTGACGTACTGCGGAGCTCAACTCAATCGTCCTTCGCGCGCGTTGCGTTCGCCTGGGCGATCAGCAGGCTGAGTTCGGCAGCGCGCTCGGTGGTGCGGTCGAAATGAAAGTGCAAGGTCGGCACGGTGTGGATTTGCAGGCGTTTGAAAAGGCCATTGCGAATGAAGCCAGCGGCCTCATTGAGCGCGATCTCGCACTCCTGCGGATCTCCGACCAGCACCGAGAAGAACACCTTCGCATGCGCATAGTCGGGCGTCACCTCCACCGCATGCAGCGTCACCATGCCGATGCGTGGATCCTTCAGGTCGCGGATCAGCACAGCCACATCCCGCTGGATCTGGTCGGCCACGCGGAAGCCGCGGTTGGGAATGGAACGCTTGTGTTTCATGGGTCAGCCGCCGGGAAAAACAAACCCCGCCTGAACCGCAAGGCGGGGTTGTCTTGCCGATCGGAGAGATTTACAGGGTTCGAGCCACTTCCTTGACCTCGAAGAACTCCAGCTGATCGCCTTCAGCGATGTCGTTGTAGTTCTTCAGCTTGATACCGCACTCGAAACCAGCGGCCACTTCCTTCACGTCATCCTTCAGGCGGCGCACCGATTCGATCTCACCGGTGTAGATCACCACGTTGTCGCGCAGCAGGCGGAACTTCGCGCCACGACGCACCAGACCGGCGGTAACCATCGAGCCGGCCACGGTGCCGATCTTCGAGGCCACGAACACCGTTCGGATCTCGGCGGTGCCGATGGTTTCCTCGCGCTGTTCCGGCGCCAACATGCCGGTCATCGCTGCCTTGATCTCGTCGACCGCGTCGTAAATGATGTTGTAGTAGCGCAGGTCTACGCCGTTGTGCTCGGCCAGCTTGCGCGCCCCGGC
>CANHOE010000052.1 GCA_947462175.1 Burkholderiales bacterium
CGAAATGACGAAATAGCGTCGGCGTAGCTGCGATTGCCGTACTGCGCATTGCCCAGCCAGAACAGGACCGACTGACCATAGCCACTGCTCGGGTAGCGGCTGCGGAACACCGCCAGCGCCGCTGCTGCTCCTGCGAAATCACCGCTGCGAACCTTCGCCATGGCTGCGTCGTGTTGCCGGATTTCCTCGGCGTCAGCCATGAACTCGCGCCCGTCGATAGAGGCTTTTTGCGGCTCGATGCGGCTCAGACGCACGTCGTAGTCCTGCTTCATGTCGTTCAGCTGGACCTGCATCAGCCCAACGTCTCGGGCCAGTTGCTCGACATGGCCGCGCAAACTGGCGTTTTCGGTGCTCATCAGGTCGATTTGCCGACCGAGGTCAGCCAGGGCGGCGCGCAATTGCCCGATCTGGTCGGCTTGGGCCGCACGGGCCTGCTCGTTGCTCTGCTCGAGCTTCTGACGCAACTCGAGGATGGCCCGCCGCGCCTCGTCGTCATCGAACAGGCCCGCCCGTGCGGCCGGCGCAGAGAGCGCCAGCATCAGGCAGGCAGCGCCCGCCCACGGAAACCACCCGTTGCTCCGACTGGCGGGCGCGACGCTCATCGGCCCGACCTCAGCGAGCCACCAGTTCGACGCGGCGGTTCTTCGCATAAGCCGCTTCATCGCTGCCGGAGACCGCAGGGCGCTCCTTGCCGAAGCTGGTGGGCTCGAGTTGGCCGCCGGTGGCACCTGCCAGCGTCAGTGAACGCACCACCGCTTCAGCACGCTTCTGACCCAGCGACAGGTTGTACTCGCGACCACCGCGTTCGTCGGTGTGGCCTTCAACGGCCAGTTTTGCCGTCTTGTTGGCCGCCAGCACCTTCGCATTCGCGTCGATCACCGGGCGCGCGTCATCGCGCACCGTGTAGCTGTCGAAGTCGAAGTACACGACCTTGCCGGTACCGGCGAACACGCCAGCGCCGCCGTTCTTGGTCAGGTCGACCGGAGTGACTTGCGATTGGGCAGCGCCGGAGGCGTTGCTGTCGCTGCCGGTGCCCGTGCGTGACTCGACAGGCACGTTCTTGTCGTCAAGCTTCACGTTGGAGCCGCAACCTGCCAGTGCTGCCGCGCACAGCGCAGCCCACAGAAGCTTTTGAGTCGGGCGGAATGAGGTCGAATTCGAGGTCATGGGGACTCCTTGTCAAGTTAAGAAATTATCAGCGGTGAAAGGCAATGGAACAACAAACGGTGCAATTCGGAATGCTTCGATCGATGGCGGCCGTCAACGTCCGTAAGGGCCCCAGACCGGCTCCCGCACATCGGCCATGGAAGACACCAATCTCGACTTGATCTTGCCGTCCAGCGAGGTGGTCAGCAACACGTCGCGGCCTTGCGCACGCGACGCGTAAATGATCGAACGGCTGTTCGGCGCAAAACTCGGGCTCTCGTCATCGCTCGTGTCACTGACGGACATCGGCGTGCCGCCAGTCAGGTCCTGCACGTACAGCCGGAAGGCATTGCTTTCGCGGGACACGTAGGCCAGGGTGCGCCCGTCGGGGCTGATGGTCGGGCTGATGTTGTAGCTGCCGGCAAATGTGATTCGCTCGGCAGCGCCTCCGGCCGCCGGAATGCGGTAGACCTGCGGGCCGCCGCTGCGGTCGCTGACGAAATAGATGTCGCGGCCGTCGGGCGAGAACACCGGCTCGGTATCGATGCCAATGCTTTGCGTCAGCCGGCGCACGTTGTCGCCGTTGCGCCCCATCAGGTAGATCTGCGAGCCGCCATCGCGCGACAGCGTCACCGCCAGCGTCTGGCCATCGGGCGACCAAGCCGGCGCGCTGTTCGAGCCGCGGAAATTCGCCACCGCGCGCCGCTTGCCGCTGGCGACCTCCTGCACATAGACCACCGCCTTCTGGGTCTCGAACGAGACATACGCCAGTTCGCGGCCATCGGGCGACCACGCCGGCGAAATGATCGGCTCGGCGCTGTTCAGCGCGATCTGACCGCCTTCACCGTCGGCATCGGCAATGTTCAAGGTGTATCGCTTGCCCGCCCGGGTGACATAGGCGATGCGCGTCGAGAACACGCCCTTCTGCCCGGTGAGCTTTTCATGGATGAAATCGGCGATGCGGTGCGCTGCCAGACGCAGGTCGGCGGCTACCACCACCGTGCTCTGGGAGCCCAGCTCAGCGCCCTTGACAACATCCCACAGCTTGAAGCGAACGTCGTAGCGGCCATCGGCCAGTCGGGTCACCGAGCCGCCGACGAGTGCATCGGCGGCGCGACGGCGCCAGTCGGCCATCGCCGGTTGGGCGGTCTCGTCGAGCACGCCCGGCGCTTCAACGCCACGAAACAGTCCGCTGCGCTCCAGGTCGGCACGCACGATCTGCGACAGCGGCTGAGGGACAGATTGCTCATTTCGAAAACCCACCACCGCGATCGGCACCTGCGAAGCGCCGACGCCCGACATTTCGACCCGAAGCTGGGCGAGTGCAACGGGGGTGACGGCGAAGGAAACCGCCAGAGCGGCCCATGCGGCGATGAAGAATCGGGCGATGGCAGCAGTGATCAGACGCAACATGGGCGGTAAAGGGCGGGCTCTCAGCCAGCGGCGGAAGCCGCAGTGGCACTGATACAAAAAAGGCGGGGTCAATGATATCGGCCCATCCTGCACCGGGCAGTGAGTCGCCACGGCGCAGCGAAGTTCCCTCACATCGCAAGAGCCTGCGCTTCGGGCCCGGTCAGGCAGCCAGCCTGTCCGTCCGCAAACGGTCGTATTCCTTCCTCACCACCTCGTAGCACTCGCAGGCGCGGCGCTCCAGCCCGCTGCGATCGAGCACGGTGATGTGCCCGCGCGCGTAGCGGATAAAGCCAGCCGCCTGCAGCTTGAGTGCCGTTTCGGTGACCCCCTCGCGGCGCACGCCCAGCGTGCTGGCTATCAGCTCGTGGGTCATGACGATCTCATTGCCTCCCAGCCGATCCAGGTTCAACAGCAGGCAGCGGCAGAGTTGCTGGTCGATCGAATGGTGGCGGTTGCACACCGCCAGCTGGCCCATCTGCGTCATCAGTGCCTGGGTGTAGCGGAGCAGCACCTGCATCACCTCGGATGACCGCTCGAACTCCGAGCGCATTGCCTGCGCCCTCAGCCGCAGTCCGAAGCCGGCGCTTTGAACCACGGCGCGGCTGCAGGTCGAGAGCCCGCCCATGAACAGCGACACCCCGACCAATCCCTCGTTGCCGACCGCGGCGATTTCGGTCGAGGCGCCATCCTGCGTCACATTGAGCAGCGACAGGATGGCCGTGGTGGGGAAGTAGGCGTGGCCGGGCAAGGCGCCCGACTCGTGCAATACCTGTCCCTGCTGAAAATCGACCCACTCGAGCTGCGGAAGCCAGCGCTGCCATGCTGCATCAGGCAGCCGCGCCAGCAGGCAATTCTTGTGGGCACTTTGGCTGATGTCCAACGCCGCACTGCGCAGCGGCGCGGGCATGGCAAAGCGGGCGGGAGTGGTTTCGCAATGGCACTTCATGCCTGATGAGGGCAAACGACGTGCCGGGCGGCGACGGGGTTGCGTCGAATGTGGAGAGCGATCGGGCCAACCCCGCAGGATCGGTACCGGGCCCCTCAGTCTGGTCGGGTGCCGGCGAAGCGGTCCGGGCAGCAGCGTGTCGGCGGCGTCACGGCTGCGCGTGTACATCACAGTCACGCAACGACTCGCGTGGCAAAGGCGCGGTTCTCGGCATCGATGCGCTGCGCGGTCGCGCCGAAGCCAGCGGGTGCGCTGAACAGACGCTGCGCGCTGGTCGATACCCGGGGCGCAGCCGACCATGCGATGGTCGCCCCAGTGGCCTGCAACGCGCGTACCAGCGCCACATCGTCGCTGACCGCCATGGGATGGAAGCCGCCAGCGCGGTGATAGGCATCGGCGCTGACACCCAGATTGGCACCATGGATGTGCTGGTGCCCATCGGCATCGGTGTAGTGAGCGGCATAGTGGCGACGCATGCGCTCGCCGTCCTGGCCCCAGTCGCGCACACCGACCGTACCGCAAACCACGTCCGTGCCGAGCGACAGTTGGATCGACAGCCAGTCAGGGGCCACGACAGTCTCGGCATCGGTGAACGCCAGCCAACGTGCGCCACGGTCGACAGCCCACTGCGCGCCCTGCGCCCTTGCCGCCCCGATATTGCCCGTCTGCAGCCTGAGCGTGTGCGCACCGCCATCGCGGGCGATGGCCGCGCTGCCGTCGGTACAGGTGTCGAGCGCGACCAGCCTCAGCACCGCCTCGCCGCCCAGGCGACGTCGGCGCGAGGCCTCGCGCACGGCGCGCAGGCAGGCACCGAGGTGTGCCTCGTCGTTGCGTGCCGAGATGATCACGGCAATCACGGCAGCTTGCGTCGCAAGGATCCGGTCATGGCTGCTGCGCCATCTCCGGCGCTGCATGAACGTGCATGGGATGTGGCGCAGAGCGCGCTGGCGTTGCGTTGCTCGTCAGGACCGGTCGGACCCGTGCCATGCCGATGCGCAACATCGCGCGAAGCGGATCAGCGTCGAGCACATCGAGCGCGATCACCCGCCGAACTGGCGCCTGAATTTCGCAGCAGCGGTACCGCAGCACCGCCTGCGCGTCGTCAACCGCATCCAGCTCGAAGTAGATCTGGTGGGTGCCGTTCTGATCAGTTGAGAGGCCGGCGCTGATGTGTTGCCATAGCGGCGCGCCGCGCGCACGCGGCGGCATCGCCGCTTCGCCAAACAAGTGAACAGCCAGCACACCCAGGCTGCGCAGGTACAGCGTGCGACCCGGCAACGCCGACCAGTCCACTCGCTGCAATTCAAGCAGCGCGCCACTGCGCTGAGGCGTCAACACCCGCACCAATGGCGTGCGATCACAGGGCGCAAGGCGATAGGTCCGCAGGTCAGGCGCGCTGCGTTCGTAGTGAACGGCGATGTCCAGCGTGACCGCCTGCGGCCAGCGCTTGATCAGATCCATGTCGGTATTCATTGAGGCACTCCACGGTTCAAGGCACGGCAAGCCATCCGACCCGCCAACAGCGGCTGGGTACCGCTGTTGATGTAACCAATGGCAAGCGACGTGCCGCAGCAAGCGTCTGCCGCACGGTCAGGCCTGCCGGCGCCGGCGCTCGACCGCATCGATGCGCAGCAACTGCCGGTACTTGGTGACGGTGCGACGAGCGACCACCAACCCCTGCTGCGCCAGTTGCCGCGTGATCTCGGCGTCGGACAGCGGCGACTGCGGTGCCTCTGCAGCGATCATGTCCTTGAGCAAACCGCGAATAGCGGTGCCGGAGCACGTGCTGCCATTGGCCGTCACCATCGCCCGGGAGAAGAAGTGCTTCAGCTCGAACACGCCACTGGGCGTGGCGATGAACTTGTTGTTGGTCACCCGCGAGACGGTCGACTCATGGATGCCGAGTTCGTCGGCGATCTCCTTCAGGCCCAAGGGTTTCATCGCCATCGGTCCGAACTCGAGGAAGTGCCGTTGCCGCCTGACGATCGCGTCGGCGACGTCGAGGATGGTCGAAAAGCGCTGCTCGACGTTCTTGACGGTCCACCGCGCTTCCTGCAACTGAGTCGCCATGTGAGCGTGGGATGGGCTGCGGTGACGCTTGAACAGGTCGGCATACATCTGATTCAGGCGAACCCGAGGGATCACCGCGGGGTTCAGATGCACCCGCCATTCGCCGCGAACCTTCTTCACCACCACATCGGGCACCACATAGGCAATGCGCGTCGAGCTGAATCGCCAGCCTGGCCGGGGGTCGAGTCGGCGAATGCGATCGCACACCTGCTGCACCCGCAACACGGGCTCGCACAGCGAGCGCGCCAGCGCAGGGACATCGCGTGCCGCCAGCAGCGCCAGGTGGTGGTTCACCACCCGCTCAGCCAATGCGCGCAGCTGCGGGCATTCGATCGATGGCAGTTGCAGCCGCAGGCACTCGGCCACACTGCACGCCGCCACACCCGCCGGGTCCAGCGCCTGCACACGCGCCAGTGCCGCCTGCATCTCAGGGAGCTGGATCGGCGGCGTCAACTCGCACAGCTCGCACAAATCAGCCAGCGGTGAACGCAGGTAGCCGTCGTCGTCGAGCGATTCAACAATGGTGCGCGCGAGCCACCGCTCTCGGGTGGCCAGGGGCTGCAGATCGAGCTGGGCGTTGAGGTGTGCATTCAACGGCGTTTCGACCGCCATCATGTCCAGCGCCGACAGATCGCCGTCACCCGCTGGCCGCTGCGATGACGGCGCATCGACCTGCCACAGATCGCGGTCGTCACCCCGCTCATCGGACAACCCATCCATGGTGGCGTACAGCGCGTTGTCTTCATACGGCGCAGCCAGTGCGGGGTCCACCTCTGCACGCTCGTCGTCACTGCTGAGAGCCTCGCCATCGTCGCCTGAACCGTCACCGTCGGACAAGCCCTCTTCGAGCTCGAGGAACGGGTTCTGGCCCAACACATCGCGCACCGTCGCGGCGAAATCCATCGACGACAACTGCAGCAGACGCACCGCATGCTGAAAGCGCGGCGACAGCGTCTGTGCGTGTCGCGTATCGGCCAAAAAATGCAGCGATGACACAGGACGACTCCTCCAGGAAATATCGAGAGACCGGCCGTTTGGCTCGTCTTTGGAGTGTCTGATCGCAACCCCCGTGCCGAGGCGAGGCGAAGCGCAGCCCTCGTCGTCAAAACAGCCGCCACGCCCGGCGTTTGGACTGTCATGCGGGAGCACACCGCTGTGAACAAGAGCCGCGGCAGCATCGCGTTTACCGATGCGGAGAGCGTTGCGGTAAATCTTGCCGATTGGCGCTGGCCACACGCCGCTCCCGAAAAGCAAGTCGGGGTTCATGCGCGGCCACGGCACGCCCTTTGCTGTGGATCAAACCGTGACACATTTTTTGTCCCCGATCGAGGGAACGACGCTTACTATCAAAGTTCACGCACAGAAAGATTGCTGACGATGTCCACGGAAAACCCGTTGGGCGTTTCGGTAGCAACCCATTTTGCGAGCAGGGTCGAGCCGAGCGCCGATAGCGCACAGATTGCAGACGCCGTCGTCGCCACATGGCGTGACATTGATGCGGTGTTGGTGCCGATCATCGGCAACCGCGGTTTGGCTGCGCTCTACCAGCGCAGCGTCCACGTCACCGCGCAAGCCCACCCGTGGCTGAGCGTGGCTGACGAAGTGGCACCAGCCGTCGCCGACTTCTCCGAATTGACTCCGCTGCTTTGCCAGCAGAGCGCCGCCGCTGCCATGGCTGGCGCCACCACGCTTTTCACCACCTTCCACGACCTGTTGTCCAGCGTGGTCGGGCCCTCGTTGACCGAGCGACTGATGCGCCCTGTGTGGGTCGCCACGTCGAGCGACTCCGCTGCCAAGGATCCCAAGCCATGAACACCAAAGTGACCATCAACCGCCTGCGCACCGGGGTGCCGGGGCTGGACGAGGTGCTTGGCGGTGGACTGCCGGAGTTCTCGTTCAACCTGATCGCCGGGCAGCCCGGCTGCGGCAAGACCACGCTCGCTCACCAGATCATGTTCACGCTGGCGACGCCCGAGCGCCCCGCGCTGTACTTCACCGTGCTGGGCGAGCCTCCGTTGAAGATGCTTCGCTACCAGCAGCAGTTCGATTTCTTCGACACCGAGGCAGTGACGCGCGCGATCCGCTTCATCAACCTGTCCGAAGAAGCCATGGCCGGCGATCTCGACCGGGTGCTGCGCCGCATCGTCGAAGAAGTGACCACCCACGGCCCATCGCTGGTGTTCGTCGACTCGTTCCGCTCGGTGGTGCTGGCCAACGCTGCCCAGCAGACCGCGCCCGATCCGCAGACCAATCTGCAGTCGTTCGTGCAGCAGCTCGGCATGCTGATGACCAGCTGGCAGGCCACCACTTTCCTGATCGGCGAGTACTTCGACGAAACCGATGCGAACCCGGTGTTCACCGTGGCCGACGGCCTGATCTGGTTGCGCCAGAGCGTGATGCGCAATTCGGTGGTGCGCAAGATGGAGGTCATGAAGATGCGCGGCCAGCCCACGCTGCCCGGGCTGCACACCTTTCGCATCGACCCGAGTGGCGTGCGCGTTTTCGCGCCGGCCATCTCGCACCCACAGGGCGAGGACCATGCCGGCTCGATCCCGCTCGCAGCATCGTCAGCCCCACCCGCGTCGACATCGAGTTCGCGCGTCCCGATGGGGGTGCCGCACCTCGACGAGATGATGGGCGGCGGACTGCCACGGGGCTATTCGCTGCTGGTCGCCGGACCATCCGGTTCGGGCAAGAGCATCCTCGCGGCCGCATTCCTCGCCGAAGGCGCCCGCCTCGGCGAGACCGGGGTCATCGCGGTGTTCGAGCAGCACCCGAACCGCTCACGCAACCGGCTGGTCACGGAGCTGATTGCCAGCGGCCAGGTCGGCGTGGTGGACAGCCGCGCGCCCGATCTGTCGATCGACGAGATCGTGATGCTGCTGCTCGACGAGATCCGCCGGCTGAAGGCCACGCGCGTCGTCATCGATTCGCTCTCCAGCTTCGAGCTGTCGGTGGCCCCGACCTTCCGCGACGACTTCCGCGAGTCGATGTCGCGACTGGTGAAGGCCATGACCGGCGCCGGCGTGACGATGCTGATGACCTCCGAGCTCGAGGACCGCTACACCGACCTGCGCTTCAGCCCGTATGGCACCGCGTTCATGACCGACGCGATCATCGTGCAGCGATACATCGAGGTCGACAGCCGTCTGCGTCGCGTGATGGCAGTGGTCAAGGTACGCGCCAGCGCGCACTCCGACGAACTGCGCGAGTTCCACATCGAAGACGACGGCATTCACATTGGCAGCAGGCTCGTCGATCAGGAAGGGTTGCTCGGCGGTCGACCGACACGAAAGGCCCTGGCTGGGCTGACTCGCTCCGATCCCGAGCGCGGACTGCTCTGAAGCAGAGCAGCCGGAATGAACCCATGAACGAACCGGGTCACAGCGACGCCGACAACGCAGAGTTGGTCCGCGCCAGGCTCGAGTTGCTCGAACTGCGCGCCGAAGCCGACACGGCACGCAGGGCACTGCAGTCCCTGCGGGATGACACGTCTGAGGCGCGAAGCCCGGTGGCCGACTCCGGCAAGGCCTCTGATCTGCTTGAAGCCAACGAACAGCTGGTGCTGGCGCTGATGCAATCGAAGGTCGACTCCGAAGAGGCGATGCGTTCGATGCTGGAAATGTCGCGTGTGGCCGCGCTCGATGCACTGACACAGCTGCCCAACCGGATGCTGTTCCTCGACCGGTTCACCCAGGCCATCGCCGGGGGACGGCGCCGCAATCACCGCATGGCCGTGCTGTTTGTCGACCTGAACAATTTCAAACAGGTCAACGACGCGCTGGGGCATCAATTCGGCGATCAGGTTTTGCAACTGGCCGCCCGTTGCATGGTTTCGGTCGTGCGTGCCTCGGACACCGTCAGTCGCTATGGAGGCGATGAATTCCTGATTCTGCTCGACGAGGTGGCTCAAGCCAGCGATGCCGGCGCCATTGCCGACAAGATCAATGCCGCGCTCGCAGTGCCGACGCAACTCGCCGACCATGTGCTGCGCATGAGCGCCAGCATCGGTATCAGCGTCTATCCCGACGATGGTGAAGATGTGACCACGCTGATCGACGCGGCCGACGCCGCCATGTACGAAGCGAAGCGGCGGGGCTTGGGCTACACCGTGTCCAAGGCTTCCGACCCTGTTTCCAGCCATGCATTGCAAGTCGCCTTTCCCGAGTCTCTGCGCCTGCCCGTGACAAGTTTCCAGGAGGCCATCAACGCGCAGGTTGAGCGGCACCAATTGCTACAGGAAGCAAACGAGCAGCTGCTGCTGAGTGCACTCGATGCAAAACGGCTGCAGGACGCTGCCGAAAAAGCACTGAAGCGGCACAACCTGCGAATGGCGCAAGCGGTTCACGAGCTGAGGTCGCCGTTGATGGCGATCCGCAACGCATCCGCGCTGATCGCCAGCGAAGACATTCCACCTCCGCTGCCACGGATGAATGCAGTGATCGAGCGGCAGGCGGCACAGATGTCACGGCTGGTCAGTGACCTGCTCGATGTATCGCGTGCGCAAGGCAGCAAGCTGCGGCTGGAGCTCAGTGCGGTCAATCTGCTCACCCTGATCAGCGACGTGGTCGAGGCGAGCCGTCCAGCGATCGACACCCGGCTTCAACGCTTCCTGGTGAATGTGCAGCCTGGCGAGCTGGCGTTGAATTGCGACCCGGTGAGGCTGGCGCAGGTGCTGCGCAACCTGCTCGACAACGCATCGAAGTACACGCCGATTTCGGGCGAGATCGTGTTGTCGATGAGCCGCAGCGCCGAGGCGGTGGTGCTGACGGTGCGCGACAACGGCATCGGCATCAATGAGCGATCCCTCGCGCACATCTTCGAGCCGTTCATGCAGGACGAGGATGCCCACGAATTCAACACCAAGGGGCTGGGGCTGGGCCTGACGGTGGTGGAAGAACTGGTGAAGGCGCATGGCGGCACCGTCACGGCACACAGCGGCGGCAAGGGAATGGGCAGTGAATTCGTGGTCACGCTGCCCCTGGCATCCGTGCCCCAGGAGTCCGGCTCGGCCCGTACTGCCTGAGTCGAGGCGGACAAGGTCCGGGGCGGGTCAGTCCGAGCCCTGCTCGCCCAGCAGCTCGCCGCGTCGCACGGCCATGCTGGCGCCCAGCGTGTCGAGGTCCAGCGATTCGGCCAGCGGAAACAGTTGCGACTCCTCGAAGCTGATATGGGTGCGAACCCGTTGTGCCAGGGCGAACAGTCGGCGCTCGAACTCATCGCCTGGCGGCACGGCGGCCAGCAGTTCGCTGAGTTGCACCAGGATTTCGTCGTGGTCCAGCTGCGCACTGTCTTTGGTCAGCGCATTGGCCGCGAGCGCTGGATAAAACAGCTCCAGCTCGATCTGCGCGTGGGCCTGCAAGAGTGCCGCCAAGCGCTCGAGCAGCGCATTGCGGTCGGCCGAGGGCGCCCGACCGTGCTCTTCGGCGGCCAGGCGCATGCAGTCGATCAGCATCTCGTCGATGCGACGGTGATCGCTGCTCAGCACCTGCAGCGCGTCCTGGGTCGACGGCGCGGGATGGGCGATGTTGTCGAGGCTCATGTTGGGGTACTCGGTAGCGCTGACTGGCCTGCGTGACGCAGAAGCCACGGGAGATGCGATCACCGAAGGACGGCAAATGCCATTCCTGGGCACCTTCACGGCGACGCAGGCGCGTCGATTGCCCCAGCGAAGGCACAACCCTTTGAACACACCCTGGAGACATCGCATGAAGACACTGATCCTCACCACCGTGCTGGCCACCTGCGCCATCGCCTTGGCCGGCTGCGGCAGCACGCCCTCGGCGGCACCGTCGATTGCCGC
>CANHOE010000053.1 GCA_947462175.1 Burkholderiales bacterium
CCTTCTGCTTCTCGAAGCTGGCCTGCTGCAGCACCATCCGTTCGGCCCGCATCTCCTCGAAGGCGGTGTAGTTGCCGCCATAGCGCGTGAGCTTCGTGTCTTCGAGGTGCACCGTGACGTTGGTGATCGCATCGAGGAATTCGCGGTCGTGGCTGATCACCAGCATCGTGCCCTCGAAGCGCTTGAGCCAGGCCTCGAGCCACACCAGGGCATCGAGGTCAAGGTGGTTGGTCGGCTCATCGAGCAGCAGCAGGTCGGCCGGGCACATCAGCGCGCGCGCGAGCTGAAGCCGCATCCTCCATCCGCCGGAGAAGCTGTTGACCGGCGCATCGAGCTGTTCGTTCTTGAAGCCCAGCCCCATCAGCAGCGCCTGCGCACGCGGGCGCGCATCGAAGGCACCGGCATCGGCCAGCGCCTGATGGCCATCCGCGATCGCGTGGCCATCGTCGCCGGCTTCAGCGGCTGCGAGTTGCGCTTGGGCCTCGACCAGCCGCGTGTCGCCTTCGAGCACGAAATCGGTGGCGCCGTCGTCGGTTTCGGGCATGTTCTGCGCGACTTCACCGACGCGCCAGCGCGGCGGCATGTAGACCTCGCCGCCATCGGATTGCAGTCGTTCGGTCAACAGCGCAAACAGGCTGGACTTGCCGGCGCCGTTACGCCCCACCAGGCCGACGTTCTCTCCCGGCTGGAGCGTTACCGATGCGGCGTCGAGCACCAGCTTCGTGCCGCGGCGCAGCGTCACATCCTTCAGCGTGATCATCGCTTCACGCCCTCCACGTTTCGCTGCGCTTGGACCAGCGCACCAGCGCCTCGCGGGTCACCAGCAGCACGGCGTCGTCGCCAGCGCTGGTTTCCAGCCAGGCCACTTCGAGGCGGCGGAAGGCGCGCTCGAAATGCCCGCGCTCGTTGCCGATCTCGAGCACCAGCACGCCGATGTCGCTCAGCTTCGCAGCAGCATCGCTGACGATGCGCCGCACCAGGTCCATGCCGTCCTCGCCACCGGCCAAAGCCAGCGCAGGCTCATGCCGGTATTCCTCGGGCAGCGCGGCCATGCTGCCCGCGTTGACGTAGGGCGGGTTGCACAGAATCAGATCGTATGGACCGCGCACGCTGTTCAGCAGGTCGGATTTCATCAGCGAGATGCGATGGGTGAGCTTGTGCTTCTCGACATTGATCTTCGCGACCTCGAGCGCGTCGTCGGACATGTCGCAGGCATCAACCTCGACCTCCGGGTACGCCAGTGCGGCGATCACTGCCAGGCTGCCATTGCCGGTGCACAGATCGAGCACATGCTGCGTGCGGTCGGACAACCACGCATCGAGCGTGCCTTGCTCTTCGCCATCGACCAGCAGCTCAGCGATGAACGAGCGCGGCACGATCGTGCGCTCGTCGACATAGAAAGGCACGTTCTGCAGCCACGCTTCACGCGTCAGGTAGGCGGCGGGCTGGCGGGTCTCGATGCGGCGCGTCACGAGGGCCACCGACTTCGCCTCCTCGTCGGCCGAGAGCGCACGCTTTGCGTGCAACTCGAGCGCGTCGAGGTCCATGCCCAGGCTCCACAACACCAGCCAGGCAGCCTCGTCGAAGGCGTTGGCTGTGCCGTGCCCAAACGAAACGCCCGCCTTTTTGAGGCGGGCGGCTTCGCGCGTGATCAGGTCGAGGAGGGTCATCGGGACAAGGTTTCCAAATTCATGATGGCGGAGCCTGCAATAGGCATCACAGGCCGAACAGAGGAGCCGAACGGGTGGTCATTTGCTCCGGGCGGACGTCGAGGGTGATTTCGGTGAAGCTGGCACCGTCTTCCGGCTCGGGCTTCTTCGCGGCGATGCGCGATACCGGGGACATGTCGTTTTGCAGCCGCCACATCAGGTTGGTGGGTGAGTCAGCGAAGGCCAAGCCTTCTTCCCGCGAGATCGTGCCCTGGGTGATCAATCGCGCGAGGTCTTGCTCGAAGGTCTGCGAGCCTTCGGCCAACGATTTTTCCATCGCTTCGCGCACGCCGCCGAAGTCGCCGGCGCTGATCAGGTCGGAGATCAGCTTGGTGTTCAACATTACCTCGACCGCCGGGATCCGTCCACCCGCCGTGGCACGCACCAACCGCTGCGACACGATGGCGCGCAGGCCGGACGACAGGTCCGACAGCAGCGCGGGCCGCGACTCGGGCGTGTAGAACGAGAGGATCCGGCCCAATGCGTGGTAGCTGTTGTTTGCATGCAGCGTCGACAACACCAGATGCCCCGATAGCGCATACGAGATCGCAGCCGTCATGGTTTCGCGATCGCGAATTTCACCGATCAGGATGCAGTCCGGCGCTTGCCGCAGCGCATTGCGCAGACCGACCTGCAGCGACTGCGTGTCGCGCCCGACTTCGCGCTGGTTCACCACCGACTTCTTGTTGGTGAACAGGAACTCGATCGGGTCTTCGATGGTGAGAATGTGGCCGGCCATCTGCTGGTTGCGCTGCTCCAGCATGGAAGCCAGCGTCGTGCTCTTGCCCGCACCAGTCGACCCCACCATCAGGATCAGGCCGCGCTTTTCCATGATCAGCGTGTTCAGCACCGGCGGCACGAGCAGGCTCTCCAGCGTCGGGATCGCGAACGGGATGCAGCGGAACACCGCGGCAATCGAGCCGCGCTGCTTGAAGCCGCTCAACCGGAAGCTGCCCACGCCTGGCAGCCCGACGCCAACGTTCAATTCGCCGGTGTCTTCCAGCTCTTCCAGCTGCCGAGGTGTCAGGACTTCGGCCAGCAGCTGCCGGGGCTGCGCCGGTGTCAGTGGCTGGTCGCTCAGCTGGACCAGCTGACCGTTGATCTTGATGAGGATCGGCGTATTCGCAGACAGGTAGACGTCGGAGGCGTTCTTCTCCGACATCAGCTTCAGCACACGCTCCATGTTTCCGCTCATCAAGATCTCCTGGTCGGCGTTGCGAAATTCAGGCGCGCAGGAGGTCGTTGAGGCTGGTCTTGGCGCGCGTCTGCGCGTCGACCTTCTTGACGATCACCGCGCAGTACAGGCTGTACTTGCCGTCGGCGCTGGGCAGGTTGCCGCTGACCACCACCGAGCCGGCTGGAATGCGGCCGTAGCTGACTTCGCCGGTGGCGCGATCGTAGATCTTGGTGCTCTGGCCGATGTACACGCCCATGCTGATCACCGAGTTCTCCTCGACGATCACGCCTTCGACGATCTCCGATCGCGCACCGATGAAGCAGTTGTCCTCGATGATGGTCGGGTTGGCCTGCATCGGTTCGAGCACGCCGCCGATGCCGACGCCGCCGCTCAGGTGGACGTTCTTGCCGATCTGCGCACAGGAGCCGACGGCCGCCCAGGTGTCGACCATCGAGTTCTCGTCGACGTAGGCACCGATGTTGACGAAGCTGGGCATCAGCACCACGTTCTTGGCGAGGTAGCTGCCGTGCCGCGCGACCGCTGGCGGCACGATGCGCACGCCGGAAGCGCGCACCTCGGCGTCGTCGATGTGCGAGAACTTCGTCTTCACCTTGTCGAAGAAGGTCAGGTCACCGGCATGCATCACTTCGTTGTCGTTCAGCCGGAACGACAGCAGAACAGCCTTCTTGACCCACTGGTTCACCGTCCACTGGCCGACCCCCTGACGTTCCGCAACGCGGACGCGCCCCTTGTTCAGGTCCGAGAGCACCGATTCAACGGCCTGATTGACCTCCGGGTGACTGGTGGCGGTCAGGTTGGCGCGGTTCTCCCACGCGGCTTCGATGATGCTCTGGAGGTTGGCGGTCATGGGCGGTTCAAAAGGGTTCAAGTAGGACGTCGCGAGACGGTGAGTGGCTAGCGGCTGCGCAGCGATTGGGCGCAGGCCACGATGCGCTGGGCGGCTTCGAGGCAGTCGCTCGCTTCAGACACCAGCGCCAAGCGAATACGCCCGGCACCCGGATTCACCCCATCGACCTCGCGGGCCAACAGGCTGCCTGGCAGCACCGCCACATTGTATTGAGCGAGCAACTGGAGTGCGAATGCCAGGTCGTCACCGCCGGGGGCGAGTCGCGACACGTCCGCCCACAGGTAGAAACCCGCGTCGGGCAGCGACACATCCATCACCGTGGACAGCAGTGGCGTGACCTGCGCGAACTTCTGGCGGTACTGCTCGCGGTTGGCGATCACATGCGCCTCGTCGTTCCAAGCCGCGATGCTGGCGGCCTGCACGGTCGGGCTCATCGCGCTGCCATGGTAGGTGCGGTAGAGCAGAAAGGCCTTCAGGATGTTGGCATCGCCCGCCACGAAGCCGCTGCGCATGCCAGGCACATTCGAGCGTTTCGACAGGCTGGTGAAGGCCACCAGCCGGCGGAAGTCGCTGCGGCCGAGGTGCATCGCCGCTTCCAGCGAACCGAGCGGCGGCACGTCGCGGAAATAAATCTCCGAATAGCACTCGTCCGAAGCGATCACGAAGCCATGGCGATCGCTCAGTTCGAACAGCGTCTCCCATTCGGAAAGCGGCATCACCGCACCGGTGGGGTTGCCGGGCGAGCAGACGTAGAGCAACTGCGTGCGCGCCCAGGTGGATTCAGGCACCGACGCCCAGTCGGCTGCGAACTGGCGAGTCGGGTCGCTGTTGACGAAGGCTACGCGGGCCCCAGCCAGCAAGGCCGCGCCTTCATAGATTTGATAGAACGGGTTCGGGCAGACCACGGTCGCATCGTCCCGGGTCGGATCGATCACCGTCTGCGCCAGCGCGAACAGCGCCTCTCGCGAGCCGTTCACCGGCAGCACCTGACGCGTCTCATCGACCGAGACGCCGTAGCGGCGGGTGATCCATTGCGCGATGGCGGTTCGCAGTGCAGGTTCACCGGCGGTCGCCGGGTAGCTGGCCAGACCCTTCAGATTGGCGATCAGAGCGTCTGTGACCAGGGACGGCGTCGGGTGCTTCGGTTCACCGATGCCCAGGCTGATGGGGTGGTATGCCGCGTTCGGCGCGATGTGTCGGGTCAGTGCCCGCAGGCGCTCGAACGGATAGGGCTGCAGCGAGGCGAGCAGGGGATTCATCGCAGGATTATCAGGGGGTGGCCGTGGCACTCGTGACGGCCGGTAACGCGCAGTCAGAGCGGGTATTTCTCACACCGTCGATGCTATGATCATCCGCTGTTGGAAACCCCGTAAGCTTGGTTTTCAATATAAAAATCAACGACTTACGTGCTCTGTCGGCCGATGGGGCGCGCTGGAATCCGCTCTCGTCCATGCGCCTGAATTCCATCAAGCTCTCCGGCTTCAAGTCGTTCGCCGATCCCACTCATTTCCAGCTGCCCGGCCAACTGGTCGGCGTGGTGGGCCCCAATGGCTGCGGCAAGTCCAACATCATGGACGCAGTGCGTTGGGTGCTCGGCGAGAGCAAGGCCAGCGAGCTGCGCGGCGAGTCGATGCAGGACGTGATCTTCAACGGCTCGGGTCAGCGCAAGCCGGCCAGTCGCGCCAGCGTCGAGCTGGTGTTCAGCAACGAAGACGCCCGTGCGGGTGGCCAGTGGAACCAGTTCGCCGAGATCGCCGTCAAGCGCGTGCTGACCCGCGATGGCAGCAGCAGCTACCACATCAATAACCAGCCGGTGCGCCGTCGCGATGTGCAGGATGTGTTCCTCGGCACCGGCCTGGGCCCCCGCGCCTACGCCATCATCGGCCAGGGCACGATCAGCCGGATCATCGAGAGCAAGCCCGAAGAGCTGCGGATGTTCCTGGAAGAGGCCGCCGGCGTCTCCAAGTACAAGGAGCGCCGCCGCGAAACCGAGAACCGCCTGCGCGACACCCGCGACAACCTGACGCGCGTCGAAGACATCCTGCGCGAGCTGAACGGTAACCTCGACAAGCTGGAAAAGCAGGCCGAGGTCGCCAGCCGCTACCGCAGCCTGCAGGAGGATGGCACGCTGAAGCTGCACCAGCTGTGGTTCCTGCGCCATCGGGATGCTGCTGGTGAGCAGCAACGCATTGAAAAGGACGTCGCCGCGGCGGTCGTGGCCCTGGAATCCAAGACCGCCGAGTTGCGACAGGGCGAGGCCGAGCTCGAAACCATCCGGCAGGCGCACTACGCCGCCAGTGACGAGTTGCATGCGTCCCAGGGCCGACTGGCCGAAGCCTCGCTCGAAGTCAGCCGGCTTGAGGAGCGCATCCGGTATGTGGTCGAAGGTCGACAGCGTGCCGAGCTGCGTCTCGCCGAACTGGTGCTGCAAACCGTGCAATGGGCCGATCGCCGAGGGCAGGCCGAGGCCGAACTCGAACAACTGGCTGGACAGGTCGCCAGCGCCGACGAGCACAGCGAGGTGCTGGCCGCGCAAGCCGAAGAGCAGGCCGACCGGCTGCCCAGCCTTGAAGACGCGGTGCGTGCAGCGCAATCGGCCGCCAGTGCGCAGCGCACGCTGGTGGCCAGCGTGCAGCAGCAGATCCAGGTGCTGGCCAGCGAGAGCCGCAACATCGAGGATCAGAGCCGTCAGCTTGCGGCACGCCGTGAGCGCCTGGCCGGCGAAAAGCGCCAGCTCGCCGCGCCCGATGCCGAGCGCATCGCGCAGCTGAAGCAGCAGTTCGGCAGCGCCGAAGCCACTCGCGAAGTCGCCGACGCACGTCTGGCCGAGCTGGGCGAACGAGTGCCGGTGCTCGACGACGCACGGCGCGCGCGCCAAGCCGAGCTGAACACCGAAGCAGGCCGGCAAACCGACTTCAGCGCCCGCCTCGACGCCTTGCGCGCGCTGCAGGAAAAGGTGCAGACCGAGGGCAAGTTGCGGCCTTGGCTCGTCAAGCACGGACTCGATGGACTGACTGGTCTTTGGGCGCGCATCCACATCGAACCCGGCTGGGAGACCTCGCTCGAATCGGCGCTGCGCGAGCGCATCAACGCCCTCGAAGTCGGCCGTGTCGACACGGTACGAGCCTTCGCAGCCGATCCGCCGCCGGCCAAGCTGGTGTTCTACACACCGCCAGTGGCCGGCACGCCGCAAGCCAATTCGAACGCCACGTTGTCGCGGCTCAGTGACCTGCTGCGCATCGGAGACGTGGGCTTGAAGGCACTGCTGACCGACTGGCTCGAAGGCGTCTACACCGCAGCCAGCCTCGACGATGCACTGGCAGCACGGTCGCGCTTGCAGCACGGCGAGGTGCTGATGACGCGCGAAGGCCATGCCGTCAGCGCGCACGCGGTGTCGTTCTATGCGCCCGACTCCGAGCAGGCCGGTTTGCTGGGCCGCGCGCAGGACATCGAGAACCTCGACCGCCAGCTGCGCGCGCAGTCGCTGATCGCAGAAGAAGCGCGCAGTGCGCTGATTCGCGCCGAAGCGGCTTACAGCAGCGCGTCGGAGCACCTCGCCACCGCGCGCCGCGAGTCGGCCGAGGCGCAAAGCCGCGCGCACCAGTTGCAGGTCGAGTTGCTGAGGCTGACGCAGCAAGCCGAGCAGACGCAATCCCGGTCGGTGCAACTCGACGATGAACTTGCCGAGATCGATGCGCAGCAGGAAGAGCTCAACGAGCGTCGTGCGACGGGCGAAGCGCGTTTCGAAGATCTCGACATCGAGCTCGCGGCCACCCAGGAGCGTCATGCCGAGCTCGACGACGCGGTGATCCAGTCCGAGCGCACGCTCGCCGCCGCTCGTGAACAGCTGCGCGCGCTGGAACGACAGGCGCAGGAATCGCAGTTCGCCTCGCGATCGCTGGCGGCACGGCGCAGCGAATTGCAGCGCAGCATCGAGACGGCGGTGCAGCAAATCGCCAGCAATGCGCAAGCCGAGGCACAACTCAACGAGGAGCTTGTGCGCTTCACCGACGCGTCCGCGCAGGCAGGGCTGCAAGAGGCCTTGGCACTGAAGCTGGACCGCGAAGCCGCACTTGCCGCCCAGCGCAGCGAGTACGACGACCTGACGCTGCGCCTGCGTCGCGCCGACGAGCAGCGTATGGCCCATGAGCAGAGCCTGCAACCGCTGCGCGACCGCATCACGAAGCTGCAGCTCGAAGCCCAGGCGGCCGAACTGGGTGGCGCGCAGTACCTGGAGCAACTGGTGGCGGCCAACGTCGACTTCGAAGCGCTGGCGCAGGGCATCGAAAGCCACGGCGTGCGGCTGCACGGTCTGCAGACCGAGATCGACCGCATCAACCGCGAGATCACTGCGCTGGGGGCGGTCAATCTCGCTGCGCTCGAGGAGCTGACGACCGCGCGCGAGCGCAAGACCTTCCTCGACGCCCAGAACGCCGACCTGCTCGACGCGATTGGCACGCTCGAAGGCGCGATCCACAAGATCGACCTCGAAACCCGTGATCTGCTGGGCACCACCTTCAACCAGGTCAATGAGCATTTCGGCCGCATGTTCCCGTCGCTGTTCGGCGGCGGACAAGCCAAGCTGGTGATGACGGGCGACGAAATCCTCGACGCGGGCGTGCAGGTGATGGCGCAGCCACCGGGCAAGAAGAACAGCACGATCCACCTGCTGTCCGGCGGCGAGAAGGCCCTGACCGCCATCGCGCTGGTGTTTGCGATCTTCCAGCTGAACCCGGCGCCGTTCTGTCTGCTCGACGAGGTCGATGCGCCTCTCGACGACGCCAACACCGAGCGTTACGCCAAGCTGGTCAAGGAGATGGCCAAGGGCACCCAATTCCTGTTCATCAGCCACAACAAGATCGCGATGGAAATGGCGGTGCAGCTGATCGGCGTGACGATGCAGGAGCAGGGCGTGTCGCGCATCGTGGCGGTCGATATGGCCGAGGCGGTCAGTCTGGCGGAGGCGGCATGACGGAAAACTTGACGCTGGCACTGGCAGTGCTGGGCGGCGCGGTGCTGATCGGCGTGGTCGCGCACGGTGCCTGGCAGGCGCGCAAGGCCGGGCCGAAGAAGGCGGAATTGGCCAGCTCGCGCACCGAGCAGCGAGAGCCCGTGCTGGGCGCAGCGCCGCATGACACGGTGCCAAACGAGTACCCGCAACACGACGATCCGCAGGGTCGTGTGGCGCCTCACCTCGGTGATGTCTCACTGCCGCTGAATACGGCTGTGGCGGGTCGGACCCTGCCGCGCCGCGTGACACCGCGCATCGATGCGCTGATCGATGCGATCGTGCCGATGACGCTGGAGGCGCCGGTCACCGGCGAAGCCGTGTTGTCGCACCTGCCAGGCAGCCGCCGCGCCGGCAGCAAACCCTTCTTCATCGAAGGACTGAACGCTGACAACGGCGAGTGGGAGCCACCGCAGCCGGGTCAGCGCTATGGCGAACTCCAGGCCGGCCTGCAACTGGCCAATCGGGGCGGCGCCTTGAACGAGATCGAGTACTCGGAGTTCGTGCAAAAGCTCGAAGTCTTCACCGATGCGCTGGGTGCGATGGCCGATTTCCCAGACATGCGCGAGGTTGCAGCGCGGGCGCGCGAGCTCGACACCTTTGCTGGCGAGCACGATGCTCAGATGACAGTGCAGCTTCGCGCCCGCAGCGCCGCCTGGAGCATTGGCTATGTGGTGCAGCAGTCTTCGCGCCACGGATTCGTGCCCGGTGTGTTGCCCGGCCGGCTGGTGCTGCCGTCGGCCGAAGATGGCGCGCCACCGGTGCTGACGCTCGCCTTCGATTCGCAGGCCGCGTTGTCCGACGACCCGAACACCGCCGCGCTGCGCGAGCTGGCGCTCGGCTTTGACGTCTCGCAGACCGATCCGTCGGTGGCGCCGTTCAAGGCCTGGCGGGTCAGTGCCATGGGCCTGTCCCAGGAGCTCGATGCCGACATCGTCGACGATCGCGGCCAGCCGCTGACGGCCGAAGGCTTCGCCTTCATCGACAGCGAACTGATGCGCCTGTACGCCGCGCTGCAGGCACGCGATCTGGCTGCGGGCTCTGCAGCCGCGCGGCGCCTGTTCAGCTGACGGCCGCGCTGCCGCGGCATTGGCGTGCGATGAACGAGTCGGAACCCACGCGCCGCGCCGCTGAACTGCGCGCGCTGCTGCAGCAACATGCGCACCACTACTACGTGCTCGATGCGCCGCAGATTCCTGATGCCGAGTACGACCGGCTTTTCCAGGAGCTGGAGGCGATCGAGGCGGCACACCCCGAGCTGGGCTGCGATGACTCACCGACGCAACGGGTGGTGGGGGGCGTGCTCGACGGATTCGTCGCAGTGCATCATGCGGTGCCGATGCTGTCGATCCGCACCGAGACCGACACCGAGCCCAGCGGCGCCGTCTCCTTTGATGCACGGGTGCGGCGTGAACTGGCGCTGACCGAGGCCGATGCGCCGATCGAGTACGCCGCTGAATTGAAATTCGACGGGCTCGCGATGAACCTGCGCTATGAGGCCGGTGTGCTGGTGCAGGCAGCGACGCGGGGCGATGGTGAAACCGGCGAGGACGTGACGCAGAACATCCGAACGATCGCGCAGATCCCGCGGCGCTTGCGCGGCGATGCGCCACCGTCAGTGCTCGAAGTACGTGGCGAGGTCTATATCCGCCGCGACGACTTCGAGGCGCTGAATGAGCGTCAGCGCGCGCTGATCGCGCAGGGCGCGAAGAACGAGAAGACCTTCGTCAACCCGCGCAATGCTGCTGCTGGTGCGGTGCGTCAGCTCGACCCGGCGATCGCCGCCAAGCGCCCGCTGAGCTTTTTTGCCTACGGCCTGGGCGAGGTGCAGGGCTGGGGTGTGGACAACAGCGCACTGCCCGCCACGCACAGCGCACTGCTCGATGCACTCGGCGCTTTCGGATTGCCGGTCAGCAACGAGCGCGCGGTGGTGCAGGGCTCTGATGGGCTGGTCGGCTTCCATGCGGCGATCGGTGCCAAGCGCGACGCGCTGCCCTTCGACATCGACGGTGTGGTCTACAAGGTGAATGACCGTGCGCTGCAGCAACGCCTGGGCTTCGTGACCCGCGAGCCGCGCTGGGCGGTGGCGCACAAGTACCCTGCGCAGGAGCAGATGACCCGGCTGCTGGGCATCGATATCCAGGTCGGCCGCACCGGCAAGTTGACGCCAGTGGCGAAGCTGGAGCCGGTGTTCGTCGGCGGCACCACCGTCAGCAACGCGACGCTGCACAACGAGGACGAGGTGCGGCGCAAGGACGTGCGTGTCGGCGACGCGGTGGTCGTGCGCCGTGCGGGCGATGTGATTCCGCAGGTGGTGGGCGTGGTGCACGACCCCGCGGCAGTGGAGGGCGCACGCGGGGAGCCCTTCGATCTGTACCAACGATTGGGCGGCCAGTGCCCCGTCTGCGGCAGCCCGATCGGCCGCGAGGAGGGCGAGGTCGACTGGCGCTGTACCGGCGGGCTGACCTGCCCGGCGCAGCGCAAGGAAGCGATCCTGCATTTCGCCGGCCGCCGCGCGATGGACATCGAAGGCCTGGGCGACAAGCTGGTCGATCAGCTCGTCGATGGCGGCCTGATCCGCACGCTGCCCGAGCTGTACAC
>CANHOE010000054.1 GCA_947462175.1 Burkholderiales bacterium
GGCCAGTTCAATGGCACTGTCATTCACGAACTGGCATCTGTAGGCATACAAGACTTCAAAAACGCCTACACCTCGCACCACAAGATTGTCTACAAACGATTCGGCAAAGACACTTTCGTTTACCTGATTGCCTCACACAAACAGGATTTTCCGACTTTGCTTTCTAAAATTATCTTGGGCCGATAGAACTCGTAAGACTGAAATGAAAAACGCGCCCGAAGGCGCGTTTTTACATGCTTTTTGGCGGAGTGGACGGCGGCCGGCTCTCGCGGGAAGCGACTGCCGGCGGTGTGGCCAAGCTGGTGCTCAACCTGGTTCAGGCCAAGCCGGCCAAACGCCGTCGCGTCAAAAAAGTGACCTGAGTACACCACGCGCCGGTCTTCGCCCCAGAGGGATGGCGGCAGCATGAGCGCTTTGTAAATGGCCGTCGTGGGGGGTGGCATGGGCGCGGCCAGCCTCTTTGAGGTGACCACAAGCTGAGGCAGCGCTGAACACGTTTCAGTGGCCGCTGCGCACGCGTGCTCGCTACCCGAGCACGTACACCCGACCCGCTGACAACGCTTCATCAAGGAGGGCGGCGTGTTGGGGACTATTCAGGCGCAGCGCCCGGTAGACCTTCATTGCGCTGTGCGCGGCATCAGGCCCATCAGATTGCGGGTGAAGCCACCGTCGACTGTCAGGTCGACGCCATTGACGTAACCGCTGCGATCACTGGCCAGGTAGACGACCGCGTCGGCGATCTCTTCGGGCTGGCCGATGCGGCGCAAGGGAATGGCTTGGCCGCGCAGCTCCGCCGCTCCGGGCCGACCGTAGGCCTCCTGTGTCATGCCGGTCCAGGTCATGCCTGGACACACCGTGTTGCTGCGGATGCCCTGCGGGCCCCATTCGATGGCCAACTGCCGCGACAGCATCGACACGGCAGCCTTACTGATGGCGTAAGCGCCCGAGTGACCCGTGGGATGTGTGGCTGCGATGGACGCTATGTGGATGATGGCCCCCCTGCCGGTCGTCCGCATCTGCCGACCAAAGGCCTGGGCACACAGGAAGTAGCCCGTGAGATTGACCGAAATGACGCGGTTCCATTCCTGCAAGGACATGTCTTCCAGGCTGGCGGCCTTGAGCACGCCGGCGGCATTGACCAGCACGTCGCAGGGGCCGAGCGCCTCCTGCACGCGCGCGGCGGCGGCGCTGACGGCGGCTTCGCCGCTGGTGTCGCAGCCGATCGCGACGGCTTTCACCCCGAGCGTCTGGGCCTGTGCCGCCGTGGCCTGCGCGCCGGCCAGGTCGCAATCGATGACGGCGACATGAGCCCCGAGCCGGGCCAAGGCCAGCGCGGTGGCGCGGCCGATGCCGCTGCTCCCACCCGTGATGGCGCAGACCCGGCTGGCCAGGCCGGTGTGTTCGGATGCAGAAAGCGGCGTGCTGTCCACCGGCAAGGCCCCGTTTTACTGACGGGTCATGGGCTTGAGCACCACGCCCGGGTTGACCGCGGTCTTGGGGAACACCGTGACCACCTTGCCACCTTGCCACTGCACGGTGGTTGTCACCGCGCGCAGGTTCTGGAAGTTCTTGTCGAACTTCACGCCGAAGCCGTTGAGGTAGGTGCCGATCGGCTTGTCCATCTTGGCGGCGGCGGCCAGCACCTTCTGTGGCTCGGTGCTGCCGGCAGCCTGGATCGCCTCGAACAGAATCTGCGTGCCCACGTAGGAGGTCAGGCTCTGGGTCTGGATGGGGTCGCTCTTGTACTTGGCGCGGTAGGCGTCCAGGAAACCCTTCACGCCGGGGGCGAACTTCTCGGACACGTCCGAGCGCGGGTAGGTGATGACCAGCAGGCCCTCCACCCCGGCGGCACCCTGCGCCTGCAAGGTCTCGGGCGTGTCGCCGGTACCGATGAACACGGTGGCGGCCGGGCTGAAGCCCTGGTCGCGCATGGTCTTGAGCAGCAGGTTGCCGTCGGCCACGTAGCCCGTTTCCACCACCACGTCGGGCGCGGCGACCTTCATGCGCAGCACGGTGTCGTTGAGGTCGACCGAACGGGCCGAGTGCGAGCCAATCCCGACGACCTTGACGCCAAAGGCTTCCAGCAGACGCTTCTGTTTCTGGCCGATGCTGCTGCCGTAGCTGGAATCCTCGTGCTCGATCCAGACCTTCAGGTCCTTGAAGGGTTTCTTGGCCGCCGGCGCTACCAGATCGCGCAGGGTATCGATGGTGCTGATGGCAAACGTCTCGGCGTTGGGGCCGGTGCGCAGGTAGTTGGGCAGGCCGCGCATCGTCAGGTCTTCGGCCAGGGCGATGGTTTCCAGGTAGACGCGGTCAAAGCGCAGGGCCGAGTCGCTGGCGGTGTTGGAGATGCCGCTGGTGTAGGTGCCGCCGAAGAAGTCGACCTTGTCGCGGTTCATCAGTTGTTCGACCGCCTGTATGCCTTGCTGCGGGTTGGAGGCGTCTCCGTTGACGATCTGCACGCGGCGGCCCAGCAGGCCGCCCGAGCCGTTGACCTTGTCTGCCGCCATCTCGAAACCGCGCGTCACCTCGGCACCGTACTGCGCCATTGGACCGCTGAAGGGGTTGATCGCCCCCATTTTGAGCGGTGGCTGCTGGGCAAACGCCGGAGCGGCGGCGATGGCGGCCGCGACAGCGGCGAGTTGGAAGAGTCGTTTCATAGAGGTGTCTCCGTTAGAGGGGTTACAAGAGGCGATGGGTTCGGGGTGTCTGGGCTCAGCGCTTGAGTTCGATGCCCAGCTGCTTTCGGTCGATGGCGTCGGGGGGCAGCGGCTGCTGCAGCTTGTACTTTTCGATGCGCAGGGTGGCGGTCTTGGGCAGCTCGCGCTGCAGCACCAAGAAACGCGGCACCATGAAGTAGGGCATCTCGCGGTTGCAAAAGACAAAAAACGCAGTCGGGTCGATCACCGTGTCCGGCTTGAGGACCAGGTGCGCCACCAGTTCGTCGTGGCCCAGCTCGTTGTGGGTACCCACCACCGCGGCCTCGGCCACGGCCGTGTGTTGGCGCAGGTGGTTCTCGACCACGCGGGTGGACACGTTCTCGCCACCCACGCGCAGGTAGTCCTTGATGCGGGCCATAAAGCGCAGGCAGCCCTGCTCGTCGATCAGGCCCATGTCGCCGCTGTGCCACCAGCCGTCCACCAGTGTCTGGCGGGTCTTTTCCGGATCCTTGTAATAGCCGCGCAGGATGTAGTCGGGGCCCAGCTTATGGCGGACCTTGATCTCGCCCTCCTGCCCGCAGGGCCGCTCGGCGCCGGCCTGCGGATCGACGATCTGCAGCTCCGTGTAAGGCGCGGGCGGGCCTGCGGTGCCCAATTGGGGCTGGTCGAAGTCGCAGATGGTCGCATTGCCGGCTTCGGTGGTGCCGTACAGCTCCATGAACTTGGTGTTGGGCCAGCGCGCCCGCAGCGCCGCCGGATCGTCCACCGGCCAGCCGACCCACAGCCGCAGGTGCGCCTGGCCTTGGCGCTCGGCGTCGCCAATCGGCTGGCCCAGCATCACCGGCACGATGGTCCCAGTGCTGAACGTCACCGACACGTTGTAGCGGTTGATGTCGCCCCAGAAACGTGAGGCCGAGAACCAGTCGACCTGCACGATCTCGCAGCCGGCCGCCATCGCAAACGGTCCACCGAACACCATGTAGGCGACGTGGTACTGCGGCAGCACGTAGTACACCACCTCGCCGGACTTCATGCGGAAGTAGTCCGCGTAGAACAGGGCACGGAACACATAGGAGCGCTGCGTGGTCGAGACGCCTTTGGGCAACCCCGTGGTGCCCGAGGTGTACCAGATGCCTTGGAGGTCGCTGCCCGACACCGGCTCTGGCTGCACGAAATGTGTGTCGTGCTGCTGGTGGTCGGCAAACAAGGAAGCCTGTGCACGGCAATCCGGCGCCAGCTCGTCCACGAACAGCACCCGCTCGATCTTGGTCAGGGCGTCCTGCACCGGTGCGATCTTTTCGTCGAACAGGGCACGCGATGTGATCAACGCCACAGCGTCTGCATGGTCGATGATGTAACGCAGCGATTCGCCGCGCAGGAACTGGTTCAGCGGCACCATCACCAGCCCACACTTGCTCAGCGCGTGGTACAGGTAGGCGTATTCCATGCTGTTGGGCAGGAAGATCGCCACATGGTCGCCTTTCCTGAGACCGAGCGAGACGAACAGGTTGCAGATTCGTCCCACGTTGCGGGCGAACTCAGCGTAGGTGATCGGCGCTTGTCCAGTAAGCCGGAAGTACACCTTCGTTTCGGGGTTGGGGATGCGCGCCAGCGACCAGTCGAGCAACTCGCCGAAGGTTTGCGGGTACGCGGATGTCGCGTAGGCGCTGTAGTCGGTTGTGCTCATGGCGTGGTCATCGCGCGGTGCGCGGTGTCAGGCTGGTCAGGTTGCGGGTGTAGCCGCCGTCCACGACGATGTCGGCGCCGGTGATGTACGCACTGCGGTCGCTGGCCAGGAACAGCACCGTCTCGGCCACTTCCTCTGGCTGTCCGATGCGCCCCAGGGGTATCACCTTGCTGCGATGTTCGCTCTCCCCGGACCGGCTGTACGACGCCTGGGTCATGCCGGTCCAGGTCATGCCGGGGCAGACGGTGTTGCTGCGCACTCCCAATGGACCCCATTCCAGCGCCAGTTGTCGCGACAGCATCACGACACCCGCCTTCGCGACCGCATACGAACCTGAGTGAGATGTGGCATGTTCTGCGGTGATCGATGCGATATGCACCACGCTGCCTTGGCCCCTTGCCAGCATGCCCCGCCCGAAGGCCTGCGCGCAAAGGAAATAGCCGGTGAGGTTGATGTCCATCACGCTGCGCCAATCGTCAAGCGGCAGGTCGACCAGGCTGCCTGCCTTCAGGATGCCGGCCGAATTGACCAGCACATCGCACGGGCCCAGATCCCGTTCGGTGCAGGCGGCCGCCGCCGCCACCTCGTCGGGCCGGCTGGTGTCACATGTCACGGCAATGGCCCTGCCACCTGCAGCCCCCACCTCGTCGGCCACTGCCTGGATATTGGTGAAAGTGCGTCCGATGAGAGCCACCGCGGCACCACGCGCCGCCAGTGCCAGCGCAGCGGACCGTCCGATACCGCTGCCGGCGCCAGTGACGACGCAGACTTGGCCGTCAAATTCCATTTCGCGTAGGCGGGTGAGGGAAGTGCTGTTCATTCGAAACCGTTTGCAGCGGTGTGGAAAATAATATCAATTATACCGATGAGTAGCACATAATACCCCTGTTTGAACATTAATCAAACAGGGTAGAAATACTTATGGTAAGTATTTCTACCAATCAGTAGCATTGCACTACATTTTTGTACTGAACCCACTTCTTCGCCATGGAACATATCGTCACCGTGCTGGTTTACGGGTTGCTGCTGGGCGGGGTCTATGGCCTGGTCAGCATCGGCCTGAACCTGATCTTCGGCGTCGTACGCATCGTGAATTTCGCCCAGGGCGAACTCGTGATGTTCGGCATGTACGGCACCTATGTGGCCCACGCGCAGTTCGGGATCAACCCCTACCTGGCGGTGTTGGTGGTCGCGCCGGCGGTGGGGCTGCTGGGCATGGCCATCCAGCGGCTGGTGATACAGCCGCTCACGGCCGAACCCAACATGCAGATCTTTGCCACCTTTGGTCTGTTGATTTTCTTTCAGAACACGGTGCTGGCCCTCACGCGGGGCCAGGCCTACAGCATCGGCAACAGTGCCGGCAACGCCGTGGTGGAGCTGGGTGATCTCAAGCTGAGCGCGGTGCGCGTGGTGACGCTGGTGGCCACCACGGTCATCACCATCGGCTTGCACCTGTTCCTGGCCCGCACCATGACCGGCAAGTCGATCCGTGCCGTCACCCAGGACAAGCGGGCGGCGCGCACCATGGGCATCAACGTCGAACGCACCTACCTGCTCACCTTTGGAATCGGCGCCGCGCTGGCCGGCATGGCCGGTGCGCTGCTCACGCCGATGTACTCGATCACGCCCGGTGTCGGCGGCAACTTCATTCTGGCCGCGTTCGCGGTGGTGGTGCTGGGGGGGCTGGGCAGCGTCTGGGGGGCCTACATCGGCGGCATGGTCGTCGGTGTGGTCGAGGTGTTTGCCGGCTTCTACATCGACCCCGCGCTGCGCAGCGCTGTCTGGTTCGTCATTTTCCTGATCGTCCTGATCGTGCGTCCCTCAGGGCTCATGGGCCAGGTCGGCGCTGAAGAGGTGGGCTTCCGTGAGCAACATTGACATGAAACATCCCGCCGCCACCACGACCACGTCTGGCAGCGATGTCATCGAGGGTGGTACCCGCGCCCTGGTGCGCTACCTTATCGCGATGGGCCTGGCCTTCCTGCCGCTGGCGATGTTGCTCGGCGATCCGCACTGGGTGAACATCCTGGCTTTCACCTACCTGATGGGCGGTGTGGCTGCGGCCTGGAACATCATTGGCGGCTTCGGTGGCCAGTTCTCGCTGGCCCACGGTGTGTTCTTCGGCATCGGCGCCTATTTCACTGCGGCGCTTGTGATCCGCTTCGGCTGGTCGCCGTGGCTGACGACCCTGCCCATCGCCCTCATCGCGGCGCTGGTGGCCACGCTGATCTCGTGGCCAACTTTCCGGCTGCGCGGTCCGTTCTTCGCCATTGCCACACTGGCCTTCAACGAGGTGGCGTTCGTGATCGCCAACCACGCCGAATCACTGACCGGCGGCCCGCGCGGGCTGATGGTGCCCTTCAAGGCCGGTTTGGAAAACATGATCTTCCGCGAGCGTTGGCAATACGCGTTGCTGATGTTCTGCTTCGCCGCGATGGTGATCGGCGCCTGTGTGTTGCTGCGGCGCACGCGCCTGGGTTACTACCTTCTGGCCGTGCGTGAAGACGAAGATGCCGCCCGCGCGGCCGGGATCGACGTGCTGCGGGTCAAGCTGTCTGGCATGGCAATCAGCGCCGCGCTGACCTCCATCGGCGGCACCCTGTTCGCCATGTATCTGCGCTTCATCGACCCGCCGACCCTGTTCACACTCACCGACGTCGGTGTGAAGTTCGCGCTGATCGCGCTGATCGGTGGTGTGGGCACCATCTATGGCCCCTTGCTGGGCGCGGCCTTGATCATTCCGTTCGAGAGCTGGTTGCGCGCCGATTTCACATCTGATTTGCCGGGCTTCAGCCAGGCCCTGCTGGGCCTGCTGATGGTGCTCGCAGCCCTGTTCATGAAGCGCGGCATCGTGGGCGTGTGGACCCATTGGCGCGAGTCGCGCACTGTGCGCCGCCAGGTCAAGGGAGGCCAATAATGAGTGCAGAACTGCTGCTGGATGCGCGTGGCGTCAGCAAACATTTCGGTGGTCTCAAGGCCGTCTCTGATGTGCACCTGCAGGTCCACCGCGGCGAGATCGTCAGTGTCATTGGACCCAATGGCGCAGGCAAGACCACGCTGTTCAACTTGCTGACGGGGCAACTCGCGCCGACCGGCGGGGACGTCTGTTTTCTGGGCGAGACGGTCAACCGACTGCCCCCGCACCGGCGGGCGCGCATGGGCATGGGCCGCACCTTTCAGATCGCCAAGCCGCTGATCGCGCTCAACGCGCTGGAGAACGTGATGATCGGCGCTTTCCTGCACGACGCTTCGCTGTCCAGGGCACGCGACAAGGCGATGGCCGTGCTGGACCGTGTCGGCATGGCCCATCTGGCCGCACGCAAGGCGGGCGAGCTCACTTTGTCCGAGCGGCGCCGGCTGGAGGTGGCCCGGGCCCTTGCGCTGGAGCCCAAGATGGTGCTGCTCGACGAGGTGATGGCCGGCCTGAACCAGGCCGAGGTCGCGCGCGAGATCGAGCTGCTGCGCGGGCTGCACGCCGAGGGCCTGACCTTCCTCATCATCGAACACAACCTCAAGGTCGTGCGGGCCTTCTCGGATCGCGTCATCGTCCTCGACCGCGGCCAGCTGATCGCCGAAGGCAGCGCCGACGACATCCTCAACTCGCCGAAGGTCATCGCCGCCTATCTGGGCGCGGGGCACATGGGCTCTGGCACCGAGCTGCCCGTCACCGAAACGAAGGAGGCCCACCGATGACTGCTCCGCTGCTGCGCGTCGATGCGCTGCGTGCCGGCTACGGCCAACTGGAGGTGCTGGACCGCGTCTCGCTCGAAGTCCTCCCGGGCGAGATCGTCTCTGTCGTGGGTGCCAACGGCGCCGGCAAGACCACCCTGTTGCTGTCCATTGCCGGCCACCTGTCTCCCTTTGGTGGAACCGTGCAGCTCGACGGCCACGACATCACCGGCCTGCAGGCCCACGAGGCAGCTGCCCGCGGGCTGGTGCTGGTGCCCGAAGGCGGCCGCCTGTTTCCGTTCATGACGGTGCTGGAGAACCTGGAGCTTGGTGCCTATCACCGCGCCGCGCGCGCGCGCATGGCCCAGACGATGGAGGAAGTCTTTGACATCTTTCCCATCCTGGCGGAACGCCGAGGTCAGCTGGCCGGTCGGCTGTCGGGCGGTGAACGACAGATGTGTGCTGTTGGCCGGGCCCTGATGGCCCTGCCCAAGCTGCTGATGCTAGACGAGCCCTCCCTGGGCCTGGCGCCCATCATGGTCGATCGCCTGTTCGACCAGGTGCATACGCTGGTCAAGTCCAAGGGCCTGTCGGTGTTGTTGGTCGAACAGAACGTGGGCAATGCACTGCGCCTGTGCGACCACGGCTGCGTGCTGGACCACGGAGAGCTCGCCAAGCGCGGCACCGGCGCCGCGCTGTTAAGTGACCCTGATGTGCAGCGGTTCTATATGGGGTTGTGATTTCCGGATGGTTCGCTAGTTCGGCCGCTGTCCTGGACACGACCCCAAGCGTTCGGTAGACCGAGGGCATGCGGGCGCGTCTGGACAAGCGCCCGGAGAGGTTCGCGCCGGGCTAATACGGCCGCGCGGCGCGTACGCCGCCGCCGCGCTCAACCCGTCGAGACAGACCCCATCAGTCGCTGGCCACCAGCGTATCCCCGGTGACCTTGACCTTGCTGCCTGCCTGGAAGGCCGGCTGGGCCTCGAAGCGCACGGTGCGGGTGCTGGCGTCATCCATCTTCACAACGACGTCGTAGACGGTGGTGGTGCGCACCCGCTTTTCGATCTCGCGGCCTGCAACTGCGCCACCGACCGCACCGATCACCGTGTCAGCGGTGTTGCCGTCGCCCTTGCCGACCTGGTTGCCCAGTGCAGCGCCTGCCACCCCGCCGGCAATGGCGCCGACATAGTTGGGCTTGCCCTTGAGCTTGACCGACGAGTACGAGTGCATGACCTTGGATGATAAAACCACGCACCGAACAATAGGCCCTATGACGCTGTCAGATCTCGTTCAGTTTTTCATGACTGCTTGGGACCTGCGAATGGTGTTGGACGCAAACTTCGTTGAGAATGGCTATCCCCGATGTCACGCAAGGGGATTTGTTCTGGATGCCAGCTCAAGCTTTTACGCCGAGTTCGGCAAAGCTATCGACGACTATTTAGAAAATTGGGTATTAGAGACTCGAAAGTAGAAATTATTGAACAAAGCTAAATGTAGCTCGGTCTAATGCTTACATACTGCTTGAAGAATTTTCGAGAAAACAGTATCAGGTAGTGGGTAGTTCCAGTTTTTTAAATTGGTTTTTACCTCTGCTGAACCTTTACCCATTGATTGGCCATACCCATATTTTGCAAGCTCGAGATATGCCCACCGCTCACAATCGATTTCAATGTAATGTGCATTTGATTGATCGTTCTGATTGCTTCGTTGCGAATAATCAAAAAGAACCCACAAGAGCCGCCCATTTTTTTTCGATTGAGTTTGTCATCGAAGTACACACTGGCATCAATCAAAATTGTTTCATAGCACACTGCTGGGGCAGGCGAGTATGTGCAACCAGCACGCCCCCATTCACCCAGCGACAAGGACTTGTTCTGGGTCGTTCCTTCAGCCTTGAAATTGAACACAAAAGACCAAGATGATTCAGAGGCGAAGGCAGAAAACACCCAAGTACATGAGATCACTATAGCGCAGAGTGTTGATGCAAATAAGTTGCTGCTCATTCTTTTGCAAACATATCGAGCGAGTTGTGACTGGATGCCGTACTTCTTTTCATCGACCAATCACGTCACTGACTGAAGCAATACACGTCATTCGGACCTTGCCGTTGGCAGATAATGTTTTTACTTTTTGGTGCGGGCTGTCCCGCCATGCAAGCGCTGTAAGCTTCATTGCCACGTTGCAATGACTCACCAAAACTACCAGTCCTTGTAGGTGCTAAAAGTCCTTGTGAGCGGGCTAACTCGCACTGAGACTCTTGAGCTTGACTTTGTCTTTGGGCCAAAGCAGCTTGACGCTGCGCTTGGTCAAGCTGCATCAAGCATTGTGAGAAAGCTGTTGTACGCGGCTCAAAACCATAGCTCCTGCATTGCCCTTCGAGTGCTCGCTGTTTTTGCGCTGCCGCTGCGCGAAGTTCAACTTGTTTACGCTGTTCTTGGGCATACCGCTGCTCCGGTGTCGTGCAGCCTGAAATCGAAAGCAACACAAGTGATGCCAATAGAAAGGTGAATAGTTTTCGCATTAGTTGAATGTAGATTATTTTCCGTGGACTGACAATCTCAATGTAGCGAAAGTCAGGATGTGGAATCCACTTTTGACCAAGCCAAAAAAATCCTTGCTGCAAACGTTCGTACGGCAAGACTGGCTGCGTGCGTTTCTCAAGAGGAATTGGCTTTTATGGCGGGTATCGACAGGACCTACGCAAATCAGATCGAGCGCGCTATTGCAAACCCGTCCCTTGGTATTATTTGTGCAGTTGCTGACGCTCTTGGGTGCAACGTTATCGAACTGCTTACAGCCAGAAAATGACTGATTAAGTTTGCCGTATACCCTCTTCATTAAAGGGACTGCGATCGATTTATGTAATGGAACGCCCAATCATTAGACTTTGGATCGTTAAAATCACGCCAAAATTTAAAGGTGGGTAGATTGGTGGGTAGAAATGAAAAACGCGCCCGAAGGCGCGTGTTTACTAGCTTAATGGCGGAGTGGACGGGACTCGAACCCGCGACCCCCGGCGTGACAGGCCGGTATTCTAACCAACTGAACTACCACTCCTGGTAGCTTGAAGCTTCTGTGCCAATTGACTAGAAATTTCTAGCAACAGCACCAAGTGCAACAAAACTTGGCGACCCTACGGGGATTCGAACCCCGGTACTCACCGTGAAAGGGTGATGTCCTAGGCCTCTAGACGATAGGGTCATAAC
>CANHOE010000055.1 GCA_947462175.1 Burkholderiales bacterium
CTTCGCAGGCGCTGCCTTCTTCGCAGGTGCTGCCTTCTTCGCAGGTGCTGCCTTCTTCGCAGGTGCTGCCTTCTTCGCAGGCGCTGCCTTCTTCGCAGGTGCTGCCTTCTTCGCAGGCGCTGCCTTCTTCGCCGGGGCGGCCTTCTTGGCCGGAGCCTTCTTGGCCGGGGCGGCCTTCTTCGCAGTTGCCATTACATTCTCCTTGATCAAGTTAAAGGAACACTGTCCAGCCACCAACGACAGGTACCGGACAGTTATTCACCACCCGAAAGCTGCCCTTGATGGGCGCCCCGGTGCAGTGAATCGGGTATCAAACCGGAGGTGCCGCTTCTGCGTCGGTCGCTTCCAGTTTGCAAATCTTGATCGCCTCCCGTACACCCCTCAAGGTGCATCGGTAAGACGCTTTTCAATCCCATGACAGTGCGCCACCGGACTGATACTCGGTGACACGGCCTTCGAAAAAATTGGTTTCCTTCTTCAGATCGATCATCTCGCTCATCCAGGGAAACGGGTTTTCTTCGTTCGGGAAGAGGGCGTCCAAGCCGATTTGGACAGCACGCCGATTGGCGATGTAGCGCAAATAACCCTTGAACATCGATGCATTCATGCCAAGGACGCCACGTGGCATCGTGTCTTCAGCGTAACGATATTCCAATTCAACCGCTCGCATGAAAAGCGCCTTGATTTCGGCCTTGAACTGCGCCGTCCACAGCAACGGGTTTTCCAGTTTGATCTGGTTGATCAGGTCGATGCCGAAATTGCAGTGCATCGATTCATCGCGCAGGATGTACTGATACTGGGTTGAAGCACCGGTCATCCGGTTCTGACGGCCGAGCGCCAGAATCTGCGTGAAACCAACGTAAAAGAACAAGCCCTCCATCAGACAGGCAAAAACGATCAAGCTTTTGAGCAGCGTCTGGTCGGCTTCGTGGGTGCCGGTGTTGAAGTTAGGGTCCATGATCGCCTCGATGAAGGGGATCAGGAACTCGTCCTTGTCACGGATCGACTGGACCTCGTGGTAGGCATTGAAGATTTCAGCTTCGTCCAAACCCAGCGATTCGACAATGTATTGGTAGGCGTGGGTATGGATGGCTTCCTCAAAAGCCTGCCTCAGCAAAAACTGCCTGCACTCGGGGGCGGTGATGTGGCGATAGGTGCCGAGAACGATGTTGTTGGCAGCCAGAGAATCTGCGGTCACGAAAAACCCGAGATTACGCATGATGATGCGGCGCTCGTCATCGGTGAGGCCATTGGGATCCTTCCAGGTCGCGATGTCGCGTGACATGTTGACTTCCTGCGGCATCCAGTGGTTTGCGCAGGTGGCGAGATACTTTTCCCAAGCCCATTTGTACTTGAACGGAACCAATTGGTTGACATCGGTGCGACCATTGATGATGCGCTTGTCGGCAGCAACCACTCGCCGGGTTTCAACAGGTTTGTCTGCAGATGGATGAATGGGTTCGTCCGAAATGGACGCTGCCGATGTCTTGCCAACGAAACCGCCAATGTCACCAAGTGAGCTTTGAATGTCGTCAGGAATCCGCGGCTTGGCAAAGGCAGCCGGAGGCAACGTCGGTGATTTAATTTCTTCTTCCCAAACCAGCATGGTGGATTTCCAGTCAATATTGATTATCCGATCGATATCGGAAAAAACAAAGCATTACCTGTCAGACAAGAGCGCGCATAGAACTTGTTTGTTGCGCGGCTGCGTCGCCCATTCCATGGGCGAGCACCAAACACATCCCTGATCGATGTGCGCCAGCGCGCTCGCCCGTGGCGCGGTTGGCCTCACTGGCACGCTTCACAGTCGGGGTTGTCGATCGCGCAGTACTTGATGTCGGTGGCCGCTTCGGCGCTCGACTGCTGGGCTTGCTGGATCGCTGCGGCAGCTTGCGCAGAGCCCGAGGAGCCGCTGCTCACCGAATTGAGTTGCCCGGCCTTCACCGTCGATTTCTCGGCGTGCGTGGCCCCCACCGTGCGAAGGTAGTACGTGGTCTTCAAGCCGCGCAGCCAAGCCAGCTTGTAGGTCTCGTCGAGCTTCTTGCCCGACACACCGGCCATGTAGATGTTGAGCGACTGCGCCTGATCGATCCACTTCTGGCGACGCGCAGCGGCCTCGACCAGCCACTCGGTATCAATCTCGAATGCGGTGGCGTAAAGCACCTTGAGCTCTTCGGGCACCCGGTCGATGCGGCGCAACGAGCCGTCGAAATGCTTCAGGTCCATCACCATCACGTCGTCCCACAGGCTGAGCTGCTTGAGGTCGCGCACCAGGTACTCGTTGATGACCGTGAAGTCGCCCGACAGATTGTTCTTGACCGAGAGGTTGCTGAACGAGGGTTCGATCGAGGCGCTGACGCCGATGATGTTGGAGATGGTCGCGGTCGGTGCAATGGCCACGCAGTTGGAATTGCGCATGCCGTGCTCGGCGATGCGGCCACGCAGGGCATTCCAATCCAGCGTGCTGCTGCGATCAACATCGACATAGGAGGCGTCACCGCGCGCCTCGGTCAGCAGATCCAGCGAATCCAGCGGCAGGATGCCGCGATCCCACAACGATCCGCGGTAACTGGAATAGCGACCCCGCTCGGCGGCCAACTCGGTCGACGCCCAGTAAGCGTGGTAACAGACCGCTTCCATCGAGCGGTCGGCGAAATCGACCGCTGCCTGTGAGGCATACGGCACGCGCAGTTCGTGCAGCGCGTCCTGGAATCCCATGATGCCGAGGCCCACCGGGCGATGGCGCAAATTGGAGTCACGCGCCTTCTTCACCGCGTAGTAGTTGATGTCGATCACGTTGTCGAGCATGCGCATCGCGGTAGCTACGGTGCGCTTGAGCTTCGCATGGTCGATCTGTTTGCCGCTCGGGCCGTCGATCAGGTGGTGCACCAGATTCACGGAACCCAGGTTACACACCGCGATCTCGGTCTCGCTGGTATTGAGGGTGATTTCGGTGCACAGGTTGCTCGAATGAACGACGCCGACATGCTGCTGCGGAGAGCGCACATTGCAGGCGTCCTTGAAGGTGATCCAGGGATGCCCGGTCTCGAACAACATCGACAGCATCTTGCGCCACAGGTCACGCGCAGGGATCTTCTTGTGCAGCTTGATGTCGCCTGCCGCTGCGCGCGCTTCGTAGGCCACATAAGCGGTCTCGAACTCGATACCGAACTTGTCGTGCAGGTCCGGGCAGGTGCTGGGCGAGAAAAGCGTCCAGTCGCTGCCATCCATCACCCGCTTCATGAACAAGTCGGGAATCCAGTTGGCGGTGTTCATGTCGGGCGTGCGACGGCGGTCATCGCCTGTGTTCTTGCGCAGTTCCAGGAACTCCTCGATGTCGAGGTGCCAGGTTTCCAGATACGCGCACACCGCACCCTTGCGCTTGCCACCCTGGTTGACCGCGACGGCGGTGTCGTTGACCACCTTCAGGAACGGCACCACACCCTGGCTCTTGCCGTTGGTGCCCTTGATGTGGCTGCCGAGGGCTCGCACATTGGTCCAGTCGTTGCCCAGGCCGCCGGCGAACTTGCTCAGCAGCGCGTTCTCCTTCAGCGCCTCATAGATGCCGTCGAGGTCATCAGCCACCGTAGTCAGGTAGCAGCTCGACAGCTGCGAGCGACGCGTGCCGGCATTGAACAGCGTCGGCGTGCTGCTCATGAAGTCGAAACTGGACAGCACCTCATAGAACTCGATCGCACGCGCTTCGCGGTCAATCTCACCCAGGGCCAGACCCATCGCCACGCGCATGAAAAAGGCTTGCGGCATCTCGATGCGGACTTCGTCGATGTGGAGGAAGTAGCGGTCGTAAAGCGTCTGCAGACCGAGGTAGTCGAACTGCATGTCACGGTCTGCGTTCAAGGCAGCGCCCAAGCGCGCCAGATCGAACTGCAGCAGCTTGTCGTCCAGCAGCTCGGCCTGCACACCCTTCTTGATATAGCCACCGAAGTACTCGGCATAGCGGGTGCGCATATCGGCTTGCAAAACCTCTTCGCCCAGGATCTCGCGGCGGATGGTGTGCAGCAGCAGCCGCGCAGTGGCGCGTGTGTAGCCAGGGTCTTTCTCGATCAGCGTTCGGGCGGCCAGGATCGACGCCTTGTGTACCTCGGCAATCGGCACACCGTCGTACAGATTGCGGCGGGTCTCCGCGAGGATGGGCTCAGCCCGAACGTCAGCTCCCAGACCTTCGCAGGCCGCCTGCACGATGGCTTGCAGATGGATCGACTCGAGCGGCACGCGCTGACCGCCATCAAGCACCGTCAGGGTCGACTCGCTCGCCGCCACCGGCAGAGATTGCTTGGCGCGCTCCTGCGACCGGCGTTCGCGGTACAGCACATAGGCACGAGCGACCTCGTGATGTCCCCCACGCATGAGGCCGAGCTCGACCTGATCCTGGATGTCCTCGATGTGGAAGGTGCCACCACCCGGACGCGAGCGCAGCAATGCGCGCACGACTGATTCGGTCAGACCATCGACGGTCTCGCGAACGCTGGCAGATGCAGCGCCCTGCGTGCCGTGCACCGCCAGAAAGGCCTTCATCAACGCAACGGCAATCTTGTTCGGCTCGAAAGGCACGACCGCGCCATTGCGTCGAATGATGTGAAAGGCCTCATAGGTCGACGAGGGCGCCGTGGTCGGCGCGTTAGGCGCTTCGACAGGGTAGGCGGTGGCGCGAGGGGCGATGTTGAGTGCTTGCATGATCAGCCTTTGGTATGCGAAGGGGTTCGTTGCCGCGCTTCTTGGGGGGTGTGGACCGGTATCCTGGCCGACAGGCGCGGCGCAGGAGGAAATCAGTGTGTCGTGCGTTGCTGTGACCTGCGCGGCCCGGACAGATCCGGGGCCGCACACAGACGGCGTGTCGGTTGTGCACAAGCGCCGATCATTTGCGCCTGTGGGTGAATGCTTTTCGCATCAAGACACTATATCTGGGGTCAGAAGGAGCTTCAAGCGCTACCGCTAGCGTCTCGCCTTAAAAATGACATCGCTGAGAAAGATCCTCTGTCGTGCTGATGCCGGTGCCCTTTTCACTGACGATCGCACGCTTGCCCTGGGCAGCCGCCCAGACGCTTCGGCGAGTCTTGGGCAGCCTCGAATTCATTGACTTTCCGGCCAATCTGACGCGGCATCGCGCACCAATGCTTGAGCCGTGATTTCCATGCCGAGCGCCGCGATGTCCGCGCGTGCCCCTGGCGTTGAGATGCCTTCACGACAGCGTGGCAACGCCCTCGGGAAAACACCGGGCCGGCCAGCCCAGGTCGGCGACGAGCCGCGCCCAGTCGAATCCGCTCCCGGGATCGGACTTTCGGCCGACCGCCACATGCTCATGACCGGCCACATCAAGGTGCCGCTCCTCGTGATCGAGGGCTCTCAACAACTCGACCAGACGCGCATACTGCGCTGGCTCGAAGCCCTCTCCTTCGAGCCCCTCCAATTCGATGCCGACCGAAAAGTCATTGCAGTTGGTGCGTCCGCGCCATTGGGATGCTCCGGCATGCCAGGCACGCTCACGGCAGGATACGAATTGCACACACTCGCCATCGCGGCGAATAAAAAAATGCGCGGACACGCGCATTCCACGCAGCGCCTCGAAATAGGGGTGCGCCGACACATCGAGTTGGTTCAGGAAGAACTGTTCGACCTCGGCACCACCGTAGACGCCTGGCGGCAGGCTGATCGAATGCACCAGGACCAGACTGACCCCGCTGGCCTCGGGTCGTGGCCCGAAGTGAGGCGACGGGCAATGGCGCGCGTGCGCCCACCAGCCTCGCTGCCAATCGCCGCCCGGTTCAGACGTTGCCGCGCTCGACATCGAGGTGGGTGTCCGCGCCGTCCATCACATGCAGCCGGGCCATTCGGTAGCGCATTTGCCGCAGCGACAGTCCCAGGCTGGCACCAGCGGCCGTGCGGTTGAAGCGGTGTTGCTCGAGTGCGCGCAACAACATGTCGCGCTCGATGTCATCCAGGTAGACCGCCAGATCGCTGGGCAGGCTCGCCGCCATGGTTGCGGCGCCATGCAGCGGGCGCGGCGGCTTCATCAGCGAAGTGGTTGGCGGCATCGGTGCTGACGCATCGGCCGGCAAGGACGAGGGCATCACCTCCATGACCCATGCGTCGACCGGTGCGTCGCTGGGCAGAGCCAGATCGCCCACATCGATGGTGTCGCCGCCGGACAGCGCCACGGCACGGTGCAACAGATTCTCAAACTCGCGCACATTGCCTGGAAAGGGGTGACGCGACAAGTGCAACAAGGCGGCAGGCGTCAATCGCGGCGCCGGCCACACACCGGCTTCGCGGGCGATCCATTCAAGCACCCGTTCGCCGATACCCGCCAGGTCTTCGAGCCGTTCGCGCAAGGGCGGCACGCGGATCTGGATCACGTTGAGGCGGTAGTACAGGTCCTGGCGAAAGCGCCCAGCCTGGACCTCGACGCCGAGATCCTTGTGGGTGGCGCTGAGCAGGCGCACATTGACCGGCAATTCGTTGACGGCACCCACCGGGCGCACCGACCGCTCCTGCACCGCGCGCAGCAGCTTCGACTGCATCGACAAGGGCAGTTCGCCGATCTCGTCGAGGAACAGCGTGCCTCCGTCGGCCGCCTGAAAGAATCCTTCGCGGTCTTCCTGGGCGCCAGTGAAAGCACCGCGCCGGTAGCCGAAGAATTCCGCTTCAAGCAAGTGATCAGGGATCGCGCTGCAGTTGACGGCGATGAAAGGCTGGGCGCTGCGCACGCTGACCTCGTGAATGGCGCGCGCCACCAGTTCCTTGCCGGTGCCAGACTCACCTTGCACCAGCACTGGTGCCATGCTGCGTGCCACCTTGTCGACCATGGCGCGCACCTGCTTCATCGCCGCGGACTGACCAGCCATGCGGTTCAACGCCGGGCTGGCAGGCGCCGCGGCCGATGCCGCGGAAGGTAAAGCCGCCGAATCCGCTGGCGTGCTGTCGGACGCATTGCGGGCCGGTGATCTCGCGGGCGACAGATCACTGGACGGCACCGACCGCTCCGCGGGCAAGCTGGACGGCAGCGTGGTCGGGGCTGTCGCAGGTCCGCGACCCAAGGCAGAGGCCACCACCGCGCGGAACTGTTTCAGGTCGACCGGCTTCGTCAGGTAATCGTAGGCACCGGCCTTCAGTGCCTCGACTGCATTTTCGGCTGACCCATACGCCGTGATGACGATGGCCTTCTCCTTGCGACCCTCGCGCTCCAGAAAGGACAGCAGGTCGAGCCCCGTGCCATCGGGCAGCCGCATGTCGGTGATGACGGCGCTGTAGACACGGTCCTGCAGATGGAGACGCGCCTCCTCCACACTGCTGGCGGTTTCGATTTCGTAGCCCTCTCGCAGCAGCGTCAGCTCGTAGAGCGTGCGCAGATCGGGCTCGTCGTCGACGACGAGCAGGCTGAAATAGGCGGGGGAGGACATGGCGGGAACGTGTCAGGGCTTCGTCACATTACCTCGGGAGCTGCAGGCCAAGCTCTGCATTAACTCCGTTGCGGCGCCGCATATTGACAACGAAATCGTTTCGGTTCGCTTCGGTTACAGGCCGCAGCCGGTAGTCGATGCTGGCGCCATATTGCTCGCACAACTGCCGACAAATATACAGGCCGAGGCCCGTGCCACGGCTGCGCGTCGAGAAGAAAGGCTCGAACAGGTAGCGCTCGACATCATCGGGGATGGTCGGGCCGTTGCTGCTGATGCTGAGCTGCACGGTGGTGTCGTCCAGCGCGATCAGCCTCACTCGTACCGCGCCAGGTACGGATGTGGCATGACGCCTGGCGTTGTCGAGCAGATTGATCATCACCCGCCGGAGGTGTTCGACATCGAAGGTGGCACCCAGTGGCTCTTCCGGCAATTCAACCTTGAAGACGCTGCTGGCCCCCAATCCCAGGCCGGCCGAGCGCGCCCAATCGCTGCAGATCCCGCCGACTTCGGCGGTGACATCGATGACACCTGCCTCAATCACCGTCCCAGGCGTGACCTCCATCACGTCGTCGACGATGCGGGTCAAGCGCTTGACGTTGTCGGCGACCATGCGCGTGAGTTGCTGCTGTGCGGCCGTGGCGGCGTCTTCGGCCAGCAAGCCGTTGGCCTGTGCGATTGCCGCCAGTGGGTTGCGGATCTCATGCGCAATGCCCGCCGAGACCCGGCCCATGGCGGCGAGCTTCTCCTGGCGCATGCGGGCCTGCATGCTGCGCACGTCCTCCAGCAGCAGCACGCACAGTTCTTCTGCCGAAGGCTCGTCGGCACCACGTGTGAAACGGATGCGCACGCGCAGCGTTCGGGTGGTGCCCTGCTCGAACTGCAGCACCACATCACGCCCGGCTTCTGGCCAGACAGCCTCGTGAAAGCCCCGCTCGACGGTCTTCACCAGCTGGTCCCACGCCGACACGCCGCGCAGCTGAAACGGCGCCGGTCGACCGAGCCCGCGGCGCACCAGCAAACGCCGTGCTGCCGGGTTGGCCGCGCGAACACGGCCGGTTCGATCAACCACCAGCACGCCATCCTGCATTTCCTCGATCACCAGGCGGTTCAGCTGCACCTGCTGTCGCGCCAGCTCCATGCTGTCGCGGGCGGTCAACTCCTCACGGGCGAGCCGGCTGGCCAGTTCACCGGCCAGCACGGTGATGACAAACAAGCCGCTGCCCGCCAAGCCGGCCTGCGTCATCAGGGTGGCCGGCTCGCCACCGGCCACCACACCCGCCCAGGCATTGGCGAGCAGCAGCAGGGCAACGCCTGCGGCTGTGGCCAGTGCTTGCACCCGCCGCGTCAGCACGCCGGCCGTCAGAACCGGCAAGACCAGCAGCGCCGCAAAATTCAGGCTGTTGGACGGCGTCAATACGTGCAAGGCAGTGAAACAGATGATGTCTACGCCGATGCACGCCAACCAGGTCAGCCGCCCTAACCGTGGCGACGCGGCATGCTCATCGGCGACACCGGTGCGCGGCCACAACCACAGCCCGACAGCGAGAGTGGCATAAGAGATGCCGATCCAGGACACCGCTGCACTGGGACGCGAGCCGAACAAACCAGCCACCGCCAGCGTCACGACCAGTGCCACGCCAAGTGCCGCGCGTGCGCTCAGGAATGCGCGGTAGATGCGGTGGAAGGCAGAGACATCGCTAGCGTCTGCCACGGCGTCGCGGGTGGCATCGTCATGGGTGTCGTCGCGGCGGCCGTCGTCGGGTGTCAGGGAGTCGGCGTCCCCGATGAAGGCTCCGAACCATGACTCGTCGGCACGTGTACCTCGCGCGCGCCTGCGTCGATCGGTTTTGCGACGTTCAACGGGACCGGCGGCGTCGACCATCGCAACGGGAGTCAGCGCGGCTTGTTGATATCGTGGGCGACGCGGTGCGCATCGTCACAGAACCAGCCGGCGTCGCCCGAAACCGCCTCACCTTGAGGCAAGTGAAGCCCGCAATGAATGCAAGCGACGATGCTCTCGCTGCTGGACTGCGCGTCATCCGACGGTGCAACTGACGGCTGCGGCGGCGTTCCACGCTCACCTCGACGCCGCCCGCCGCGAAAAAGCCAGACCACCACGAAGAACAGCACCAGCAACAAAAAGAATTTCATCGCGCAAATGCCTGGGTCAGGGCACCTCGGGCGGCCGGTGCAGCAAGACTTCGGCGACGAAGTGCGAGCCGACATAGGCCAACAGCAACAGCACCGCTCCCGTGTAGACCCAGCGGGTCGCCTGCGGTCCGCGCCAGCCGAAACGACGGCGGCCGGCCAACAGACCGGCATAGACCAGCCAGCCCAGCACCGAGAACACCACCTTGTGGTCCCAGCGCCAGGGGTTGGCAAAGACCCAGCCCAGAAAAATCGCCAACGACAAGACGACAAAGCCGGCCGATACGAACCGGAAGGTCAACCGTTCCAATCTCATCAGCGGCAGGCCCATCGGGGGCCCTCCAGTGGGCAACGCATCGGACACACCTGCCGTGTCGAGTCGTCCAGCTTGCAAGGTCTGCCGCATTTGCCGGTCGGCTCGGCTCATCATCGCCGCGTGCAACACCGCGGCTCCGAACAACCCATAGGAGGCAATGCCGAGGACCCAGTGGATAGGCGCCCAAGGTGAGCCGGCGTTCGGTCGCAACTGACCAGGGAAACCGAGCGCCAACACCACGGCCAGCGCCCCCAGCAACGACAGGGTTCGGCGCACGCCGCGGATCGGCAGGAACCGGCTTTCCAGAACATACACCGCGATGACCATCCACAGTGTCACCGACAGGGCAGGCGCAAAGCCGAATCGCGCGCCCTCGATCCCGGTGCCGACACCCGAGGTGTCGATGAAGATGGCCGCAGCGTGCAGTCCCCAACCCGTCAGCAGGTACATGCGCAGTCCGCCGGGCGCGCTTTCTGGCACTGTGGCTGCGCGCCCGTAGGCCAACAGCGCCAACAGGCTGACCAGGGCCAACAGCGCGGGAAACGACGGCGGAATCACAGCGGGACCTTCGAAGATAGACTCATCTTCAAAGTGTACTTTCGCGCCGCGCCATTCATGGCAGCGCCTACCCGACCATGGCTTCCACCCTCACCGATCGCCTGAGTCGCGCCGTCAAGACGATGCGCGGTCAGGCCCGCATCACCGAAACGAACGTGCAGGAGATGCTGCGCGAAGTGCGCATGGCGCTGCTCGAAGCCGACGTGGCATTGCCGGTGGTGCGCGACTTCATCGCACGTGTGAAGGAAAAGGCACTCGGCACCGAAGTGGTCGGCTCGCTCAATCCAGGTCAGGCGCTGGTCGGCATCGTCAACCGCGAGCTCGCATCGACGATGGGCGAAGGCGTCTCCGACATCAACCTCACGGTGCAGCCCCCTGCAGTGATCCTGATGGCAGGCCTGCAGGGCGCGGGCAAGACCACCACCACCGCCAAGCTCGCCAAGCACCTGATCGAAAAGCGCAAGAAGAAGGTGCTGACCGTGTCGGCCGACGTCTACCGGCCCGCCGCGATTGAGCAGCTCAAGACAGTGACGAAGCAGGCTGGCGCGGAGTGGTTCCCGTCTGCCTCCACGGACAGGCCCCTCGACATTGCGAATGCCGCGCTCGACCACGCGCGAAAGCATTACTTCGATGTGTTGCTGGTCGACACCGCCGGGCGGCTCGCCATCGACGAAGTGCTCATGGCCGAGATCAGTGCCTTGCATGCGGCGCTGAAGCCGTTCGAGACATTGTTCGTCGTCGATGCGATGCAGGGTCAGGA
>CANHOE010000056.1 GCA_947462175.1 Burkholderiales bacterium
CATGAGCTGCATCAGCAGGCGGCACGTCGCATCGTGGCGGCCAACCCGCAACTGACCTACATGGATCGTCCGCCCGACGTGCTGCTGGCCATCCCGGTTTTGGCGATCGACCTGAACGCCGACGGATCGATCCACCGCATCGACGTGTTGCGCCCACCCACACAGGCGAAGGACACCATCCAGATCGCCATCGAGGCCGTTCAGCGAGCGGCGCCATTCGGCGATGTGTCGAGCCTGCCGCGGCCGTGGCGGATCACGGAAACGTTTCTATTCAACGACGATCGCCGGTTCAAGCCCCGAACACTCAACATTCAATGACCGTCGGCCTCGGGCAACACGGCACAATCATTGGCATGTTTTTCAATTTGCCGACGTTACTCACCTGGGCCCGCATCGTCGCGATTCCGCTGGTAGTCGGCGTTTTCTATCTGGATCTGCAAGCGGGCACCCAAAACACGGTCGCCACCGGGCTGTTCGTCATCGTTGCGCTGACCGACTGGGCCGATGGGTACCTGGCACGCAAGCTCAAGCAGACCTCCTCCTTCGGGGCCTTTCTCGACCCGGTGGCCGACAAGTTCCTGGTTTGCGCAGCCCTGCTGGTGCTGGTGCACCTGAATCGGCTGCACGCGCTGGTGGCACTGGTCATCATCGGGCGCGAGATCGCGATTTCCGCCTTGCGTGAATGGATGGCGCAGATCGGTGCTTCGCGCAGCGTCGCAGTGCACATGCTGGGCAAGGTGAAGACCGTGGTCCAGATGGTTGCGATCCCTTTCTTGCTTTTCGACGGGACGCTGTTCTCCGTCATCGACACCCACGCCTGGGGCACGGTGCTGATCGGCCTTTCTGCAGTTCTGACTGTCTGGTCGATGGTTTACTACCTGCAAAAAGCGTTACCTGAAATTCGCGCCAAGGCGCGTTAGTGGCGCGGTGAGAGCCTCTGCGGATTCGCGCAGCCGAGCGGCCTTGCGCGTGATGCCGGCGGTGTTCGTGCTGATCTGGAGCACCGGATTCATCGCCGCGCGCTTCGCCATGCCGAACGCGCCGCCGTTCACTTTTCTTTGCTGGCGGTACGGGCTGTCGATCGCGTGCTTTGGTGCCTGGATCTTCTGCGCGCGAGCTCCGTGGCCGGTCAGTTGGGCGCAGTGGCTGCATCTGGCCGTAACGGGCGTGCTCATGCATGCGGCGTATCTCGGTGGCGTGTGGGCGGCGGTGAAGGCCGGCATTGGTGCTGGAACGGTCGCTTTGTTGGTGGGCTTGCAGCCGGTGTTGACCGCAGTTTGGCTGTCGGCCTTGGCTGCCCCGAAAGGCGTCTGGGTGGTCACCGTACGTCAATGGGCCGGGCTGGGTTTGGGCCTGGCTGGGCTGACCTTGGTGGTCTGGCGCAAGCTGGGCTTTGGTGAGGTCACGCCGTGGAACCTGAGCCTGGCGTTCGTCGCGCTGATCGGCATCACCGCCGGCACTCTCTACCAGAAGCGCTTCGTCACGCGCTGTGATGTGCGCACCGCCAACACGATTCAGTTGATTGCTGCGCTGCTGGTCAGCCTGCCCTTGGCGTTTGGCGAATCCGAGGCGATGCGTTGGAATTTGACGTCGATGGCTGCACTGCTCTGGTCCGTCATCGGCCTCACGCTCGGTGGCAGCTCCCTGCTGTACCTGCTGATCCAGCGCGGCGCGGCTACCCGTGTCACCAGCCTGCTGTATCTGGTGCCGCCAACCACGGCTCTGATGGCGTGGGCGATCTTCGGCGAGGCGCTTACTGTGCCGATGCTGCTGGGCATGGCGTTGACTGCGGTCGGGGTGGCCCTGGTTGTCACGGCGCCGCCAGCGCGCTTCTCCAACTGACGATGTGAACTCCGTCTGGATAGAATGATCATGCTCGCTTGACACTCACCAACGGCGCGGCTGTAATGCCTTGAGGTCCGTGTGGGGTGAGGCGCACGGTCACTGTCGACTCCAACCATACGCATCCAATTCGAGGGGGACACTTTGTGAACAAGTCAGAACTGATCGAACACATCGCCAAGCAAGCGGACATTTCCAAAGCAGCTGCGGGTCGCGCTCTTGAGGCGCTGATCGGTGGTGTGAAGTCAACGCTCAAGAAGAACAATAGCGTGACGCTCGTCGGTTTCGGCACGTTCAGCGTCACCAAGCGCGCTGCACGCAGCGGCCGCAACCCTCGCACTGGCGCGGCCATCAAGATCAAGGCAGCCAAGGTGCCCAAGTTCCGGCCTGGCAAGGCATTGAAGGACGCGCTGAAGTAATGCGGTTTCCAGGCACTCCGGGTGCTTAGCTCAGTTGGTAGAGCGGCGCCCTTACAAGGCGTAGGTCGGGGGTTCGAGCCCCTCAGCACCCACCAAACCCAGTGCCGTAGCCTCAGCCCTTGCGCTGGAGCTGTAGATAAAATCAAGGACATTCATTAAGCAAAGGCGAACCATGGTTCGCCTTTTTCGCGTCAGGGAAGCCTTGTTTCCCAGCGTCTGATTTCTTGCTGCACCGCGACTTGCGCGTGCATCCACCCGGGGTTCATCGATGTTCGACTTTTTCCGCAAGCGCATGCGCTTGTTCATGTTCGCGCTGGTTGTGCTCATCGTCCCGTCTTTTATCTTCCTTGGAGTGGAGGGCTATAGAGGCTTTGGCGAGGGCACGAAGCAGTCTGTGGCCAAGGTGGCCGGACATACGATCACCCAGGCTGAATGGGACGACGCGCATCGTGAGCAGGTCGAGAGGATCCGGCGACAGAGTCCCGACATCGATCCCAAGTTGTTCGACACTCCCGAGGCCAGGCAGCAGACGCTGGAGGTGTTGATTCGCCAGCGTGTCATGCTGGCCACCGCTGAGCAACTGCACCTGAGCACCACCGACGACCGTCTGCAGCGACTCTTTTCCACCGACCCCCAGTTCGCGGCCATTCGCAATCCGGATGGCAGCGTCAACAAGGATCTACTCGCCGCGCAGGGCCTGTCGAGCGACGAGTTCGCCCGCCGCCTGCGCCAGGATCTGTCGGTGAACCAGGTGTTGCTCGGCGTGTCGGGTACCGGCATCGTTTCGAACGGCGCCGCGGACCGGACGCTCGATGCGTTCTTCGAGCAGCGCGAGGTCGTTCTGCAGCGGTTCTACGCGGCCGGCTATGCGACGCGAGTGCAACCCACCGACGCCGATCTCGAGGCCTATTACAAGGATCCGGCCCATGCTGCGCAATTCCAGGCGCCAGAGCGGGCGAGCATCGAGTACGTTGTCCTGGACCTCGATGCGATGGGTCAGCAGGTGTCTATCAACGAGGAAGACCTGGCTCGCTTTTACAGCGAGAACGCCGCGCGCTACACCACCCCGGAAGAGCGCCGCGCCAGCCATATCCTGATTGCCGCCGACAAGTCGCTGCCAGTCGCCGATCGAGCGAATGCAAAAGCCAAGGCCGAGGCCCTGCTGGCCGCGATCGTTAAAAATCCCGGCGGTTTTGGCGAGTTGGCGAAGGCGAATTCACAGGACCCTGGATCGGCGGTCAAGGGCGGAGACCTCGACTTCTTCGGCCGTGGTGCCATGGTGAAAACTTTCGAAGATGTGACCTATGGCCTCAAGGTCGGCGAGACCAGCGGTGTGGTCGAAACCGATTTTGGCTATCACATCATCCGCCTGACCGACAAGCGCGGCGGCGACAAGCGCAGCTTTGAGAGTGTGCGGGCAGAGATCGAGGCTGGAGTGCGGAGCCAACTGGCTCAGCAGAAATTTTCTGAAGCCGCTGCCGATTTCACAAACCTGGTCTATGAACAGTCCGACAGCCTGAAGCCTGTGCTCGACAAGTACAAGCTGGTGCTGAAGTCCGCACAGGGCGTGACGCGCCGACCCGCACCAGGCGCGACCGGCCCTCTGGCATCTCCGAAGTTTCTCGAGGCGTTGTTTGCCAACGATGCCTTGCGAAACAAGCGCAACACCGATGCCGTGGAAACGGCGGCGAACCAACTCGTCTCAGGCCGCGTCGTTCAATACGAAGCCGCGCGCGCCTTACCGCTGGCCGATGTGAAGGAGCAGGTGCGCGGTCGAGTCGTCAGTGCACAGGCCGCTGCGCTGGCGCAGACTGAAGGGAAGGCACGTTTGGCTGCGTTGCAGCAAGCGCCGCAGACCGATATGGGGATCGAACCGAGACGGATCTCGCGCCTGCAGACCCAGGAACTCGGCAAGGCCACCACGACGGCGGTGCTGGGCGCCGATCCGAAGAAGCTGCCAGCTTTCGTCGGCGTCGACCTGGGTTCCGATGGTTTTGTCGTGGCGAAGGTTCAGAAGGTCATCGGCCGCGATCCCATCGTCGCCGACGCGGTGCAGGCCAGGAATCAGTACGAGCAGGCTTGGAGCGATGCAGAGACGCAGGCTTACCTAGGCGCGCTCAAGGCTCGCCAGAAGGTCCAGATCGACGCCAAGGCGACCGCGAAAGTCGCTGTGGCCGAATCCGCCGACGGGCGTTGAATCTGTTGCTCGACAACGGTGCGCGCTGTCTCGCAGTAGAGCGCATCGCCTATAATTTCAGTCTGCGGTGGCTGTAGCTCAGTTGGTAGAGTCCAGGATTGTGATTCCTGTTGTCGTGGGTTCGAGCCCCATCAGCCACCCCACTGATTTGTCATGACAACGGCCCTTCGGGGCCGTTGTTCGTTGGGGTAGCCCGCGCTATCAATCCGAGGCGGACAATCGCTCCACGCTGATGCGGCAGCAAATGCCACTCGGCAAGCGCTCCTGCCAGGACACCTCGCCGCCCAACTGCCTCACGCGCTTGCGGATGCCGCCAAGGCCGAGTCCAGGCGACCACCGCTCAGGCGCCGAGCCCATGCCGTCGTCGGCAACCGTGATCACCAGCTTGTCTTTGACCAGGCTCACGCCGATCTCGATGGTGCGCGCCTGCGCGTGGGTGATGACATTGGTGACCAGTTCGCGCAGCACGCGGGTCAGCGCCGACCACTGCACCATCGACAGCACGACATCGACATCCTGCGCTGCCGTCCACTTCAGCACGATCTGCGCCACCGTCAGACGTTGCGCGATGTCGGCCTTCCATTCGGCCAGAGCGTGCGCCAGAGGTTGCTTTGAAGCGGCAAGCCCGCGCGTCAGCGTCTTCAAGTCCTGCAGGGTGTGCCGCGCATAGTCTTCCATCTCTGGCGACTGCGCCTTGTATATCAGCGTCAGCAGCCTGGCGCCGATGTCATCGTGCAGATCCTGCGCGAGTCGCCGACGCTCTTCACCGCGCCCGTGCTCAACCGCCTGATCGAAGGCGACGGTGCGCCTGAGCTGCTCGCCGATCCGATCGGCAAGCCGAGCGTCATTGCTGGTGAACAGTCGACGGCCTCGCTGTGCGCGGCGCAGCAGGATGGAAGTCGACTGGCCCCGTGGAGAGCCGCCTTCAACCGCGGGCACGGGCACCAGCAGCGCCGAACCTTCATTCGCGGTGTGCGCGCTGCTCACGAGCGTGTCTACCAGCGTGACCTCGACAGGCTCGAACAGTTCTTCGAGCAGTCGCGACAGCGCTTGTCCCGCCTGTTCCGGATGGTCCTCGACTTCGCGGGTGGCGCGGAACAATGGCTCGAACAGTCGTTCGGTGCTGGCTATGCGCATGCCGATCGTGCGGCTGAGTAGCCACTGGCGAACACCGGCATACACAGCCATGGCCACGAACAGCGTCAGCGTCAACGCGGAGAAGCGCGGCAAGCCAAACACGCTGAACAACAGCAGGTCGAGCGCGATGGCAAACGCGACGATGAACGCGAACAGCGACAGCTCGCGCCACATGCTGACTGACTTAGAGAGAAACGGCACGCGCTTCAGACGCCGTGCGAACCGTGCCGGTCAGATCCCACAGTCATCTCCAAATCAAGTGCGTTCGCAGCACAGGGGCCGTGCAACAGCGTCGGCTCAGGCGTTGCACGAATGGGCTCTCGGCGGTTCTGCCGCTGGGGCTGCGAGCGACTAGACCAATCCCTGTTTGCTCGCCAGCACGGCGGCCTCTGCGCGGCTGGAGACGTTGAGCTTCTTGTAGATTGATTTGATGTGGTCGTTCACGGTGAACCACTTGATGCTCATCAGGTTGGCGATTTCCTTGATGGTGAAGCCCTTGCTCAGGTAGGTGAGCACTTCGCTCTCGCGCGGTGTCAGGCGCTCCTGCTCTGCAGGATGCTGGCGGTCCGACGCCGATGGGCGACTACTCTGGAAGGCCGACGGTGCGCTCAGGGTGGTTGGGATGCCCGCGGCGCCACCGGGGCGAAAGTGCGTCAACAAGCGTCTGGCGATCGCGGGCGACAGCGGCGGCTGTCCGCGCACGATCTTCTGCAGCTCCTCGACCAGCACCTCGAACCGGTCCTCCTTCAGCAAGTAGCCGTCCGCGCCGCATTGCAAGGCAGGAAATAGGTGCTCGTCGTCGGAGTACAGCGTGGTGACGATTTTCGTCGCCGGATAGCTGGACAACTCGGCGAGCAATTCCATGCCGTTGCCGTCGGGGAGTTCCAGATCGACCAGCATCAGCTTGTACAGGTTCGGCTGGTCGCTGCCATCGGCCTCGGTTCTGGCGCTGCGTTCACGCGACTCGCTGATGCGCTGCCGGGCAGTTTCCAGATCGCTGGCTTCGCTGATCATCAACTGATCGCTGAAGCTCTCGCGCACGACCTTGGTCAAAAAGCTTCGCGCCACCGGGTTGTCTTCGACGATCAATACTTTGACGGGCATGGTGGTCGACTTATCCGCATGATTCCGAGAATGCTAGCAGGGCGTTTTTGCCGATTGAGCATGCTCTTTTCCCGGTCAGGCGATGGCAGCGCGGTATCGCTGGCCCCACTTCTACAATCGAAGCGATGCGCATACTGATTGCAAATGATGACGGCTATCTCGCACCGGGACTCGCTGCGTTGGTGCGAGCCTGTGAGGGCCTGGGAGACATCGATGTCATTGCGCCGGAGCAAAACGCGAGCGGCACTTCCAACTCGCTGACGCTGAACCGTCCGCTGTCGGCGTACACCTCGGCCAATGGATTCCACTACCTCAATGGCACGCCGTCCGACTGCGTGCATGTGGCGCTCACTGGCCTGTTCGATCGGCGACCCGATCTGGTGCTGTCCGGCATCAATCAAGGTGCCAACATGGGCGACGACACGTTGTACTCCGGAACCGTTGCGGCCGCGATGGAAGGCTTTCTGTTCGGCATTCCTGCGATTGCGTTTTCGCAGGTCGACAAAGGCTGGGAGCACCTCGATGCTGCGGCGAAGGTGGCCCGCCAAGTGATCGAGCAGGTGCTTGCGTATCCGCCCTCGCGCCGCCCTTTCCTGCTCAATGTGAACATTCCCAATCGGGTCGACGCAGCCGATCTGCCCATGCATGTCACCCGCCTGGGGAGGCGGCACGCCAGCGAGCCTGTCATCCGTCAACAGAACCCGCGCGGCGAAACGATGTACTGGATCGGCCCAGCGGGCGATGCGCGCGTGGCCGGAGAGGGCACCGATTTCCATGCAACAGCCAACGGCCGGGTGTCGATCACGCCTTTGCAAATCGACTTGACGGACCATGTGGCGGTGCCTGACTGGCAGTCGTGGCTGGCTGCGCCCACCACGCCGTGATCAACGACCACCCCAAAGACAAGCCCGCTGGCGCAGCCCGTTCCGCCAAGTTCCCGCTGCGGCTGGAAAGCATGGTCCGCGCACCGAAGAAGCTGGTTTCCAGCGAATTGACAGGTCGCGCGCCTGCCGCAGGTCTCGGGCTCGATTCGGAAGACGTTCGCCGGCGCATGGTCGAGCGCCTTCGAGCTGCCAACCCTCACCATGCCGGGGTGCTCCGGGCCCTGGCCAGCGTGCCCCGACATCGCTTCGTCGACGCGGCGCTGGTCACCCAGGCTTACGAAGACACCAGCCTGCCGATCGGCCATGGGCAGACGATCTCCAAGCCATCGGTCGTCGCGCGGATGCTCGATGTGCTGATGGAAGGTGCCAACGCGCAGCGCACCGGTCAGCTGGGGAGGGTGCTTGAAATCGGTACCGGCTGCGGCTACCAGGCCGCGGTGCTGTGCTGCCTGGGTCGACAGGTGGTCTCGATCGAGCGCATCCGCGGCTTGTACGACAAGGCGAGCGCCAATCTAGCTGCCTTGGGTCTGCAGCAGCTTCGGCTGGTTTACGGCGATGGGATGCTGGGCCACCCACCGAATGCGCCCTACGACAGCATCATCGCGGCCGCCTGTGGTGCCGAGGTGCCGGAGTGCTGGCTGGCTCAGATGGCCGTGGGCGGGCGGTTGATTTCCCCCGTGGTCGGAGCCGGCAAGCGGCAGATGCTGGTTGTGGTGGATCGAACCGAAGCCGGCTATCAGCGAACCGAGCACGAAGCCGTGCAGTTCGTTCCTCTAAAATCAGGTTCGATTTGAATGAGGTGTCGCTTGCGGATGAGAACGAAGTACGAAGCAGGGCGGCATTGGATGCTGGGTCTGCTGGCCATCACGATGGTGAGCCTCTTGACCGCATGTGCTTCATCCCGCAACCATGCGCCAGTTGAAGTGCGCACGGCACCATCCAAGGCGCCTTCGACCGGATCTGCAGGCAGCGCCTCGGTCGGAGACGCCGCCAGCGCACAATCATCAACAGACAAGCCTGGGTACTACACCGTCAGGCCGGCGGACACGCTGGTGCGCATTGCGCTCGACAATGGCCAGAACTGGAAAGACCTCGCGCGCTGGAACGGGCTCGACAACCCCAATCTGATCGAGGTGGGTCAGGTGCTGCGGGTGGCGCCACCAGGCTCCGATCCGGCACCGGCTGGCACGCGCCCGGTCGTCCCGGCCAAGGTCGAGCCGAAACCGCTGGAAACTCGCGCGATCTCGGCGCCCGCAGCGGGGGGTTCCGGCGCAGCGACATCATCCTCCGCCACGTCTTCGGCCAGCAGCGTGGCGAGTGGGGCATCGGCGGTTGTTGCTCCAGCTGTATCGGTGGCAGCCGCGCCGCCTCAAGGCGACGACGCAATGTCCTGGATGTGGCCTGCTACCGGGCCGGTGACAACCATCTTCGATGACGTCAAGAGCAAGGGGCTGGCGATTGCCGGCAAGGCCGGTGACCCGGTAGTGGCTGCGGCCGATGGCCGCGTGGTCTACGCCGGATCAGGTCTGCGTGGATATGGCAACCTGGTGATCGTCAAGCACAACGCCACTTATCTGACCGCTTACGCACACAACCAGACCTTGCTGGTCAAGGAAGATCAGGCTGTGCGCCGTGGCCAGAAGATCGCCGAGATGGGCTCGACCGACGCGGAGCGGGTGCAACTGCATTTCGAGATTCGCAAGATGGGCAAGCCAATCGATCCGGCGAAGCTGCTGCCACCGCGCTGATCGTGGTGACGGACAGCACCGAATGGTTGAGTGTCGAGTCGCTCGACCTCGAAGGCCAGGGAGTCGCCCACAACGCCGAAGGCAAGGTGGTGTTCATCGAGGGCGCATTGCCCGGTGAACAGGTGCAAGTCAGCGTGTCCCGGCGCAAGAACAACTGGGAGCAAGCCACCCTGGTCGCGCTGCGCCACGAAAGCGCCCAGCGAGTCGTGCCTCAATGCCGCCATTTCGGCACCTGCGGGGGCTGCAAGATGCAGCATTTCCAGGCCGGTTCGCAAGTCGCGACCAAGCAGCGTGCTTTGGAAGACGGGCTCTGGCACCTCGCCAAGGTCAAGGCGGAACAACTGCTGCGTCCCATCGAAGGGCCTGCCTGGGGCTACCGCTATCGAGCGCGGCTGTCGGTGCGCTATGTCGTGAAGAAGGGCAAGGTGTTGGTCGGCTTTCACGAGCGTAAATCGAGCTACGTGGCTGACATGGACAGCTGCGAAGTGCTGCCCCGGCACCTCAGCGATCTGCTGGTGCCATTGGCCAGGCTCATCGAAGGCATGGACCAGCGTGATCGGCTGCCGCAGATCGAAGTGGCCGTCGGTGACGACGCCACCGCGCTGGTTCTGCGCCACTTGCAACCGTTGACTGACGCTGACTTGCAGCGGTTGCGTGATTTCGCTCTGCAGCACCAGGTGCAGTGGTGGCTTCAGCCGCAAGGCCCGGCGACAGTGCACCCGCTCGATGCCAACGCGTCCGACCTGTCGTACCGCTTGCCGGAGTTCGGCATCACGATGCGATTCAAGCCGACCGATTTCACTCAGGTCAATCACCAGATCAACAGGGCACTGGTCGCCCGTGCGCTGCGGCTGCTGGCAGCGCAAGCCGATGAGCGCGTGATCGACTGGTTCTGCGGCCTGGGCAACTTCACCTTGCCGATCGCGACACGCGCTCGCGAGGTTCTGGGCGTCGAAGGCAGTGAAGCGTTGGTCGAGCGCTCGCGCGAGAACGCGGTGTTCAACGGTCTGGCTGCGAAAGCGCGCTTCAAGGCGAGCAATCTCTTCGAGATCGATGCACCTTTTCTGGTTGAATTGGGACACGCCGACAAATGGCTGGTCGACCCACCGCGTGAAGGCGCTTTCGCCTTGGCCAAGGCCTTGGCCGATGTGGCTGCTGACCCCGCTGCGGCACCGGGCTATGTGCCACCGAAGCGCATCGTCTACGTCAGCTGCAACCCAGCTACGCTGGCCCGCGACGCGGGATTACTGGTCCATCAAGCCGGGTATGTGCTGAGCGCGGCGGGAGCGGTCAATATGTTCCCGCACACTGCCCACGTCGAGAGCATTGCAGTTTTCGATCGGAACCATTGACGGACGGAAAAACGGGGCCTCAAGGCCCCGTTTTTCTGGTTGCGTTGGTGGGCCAGAATCAATCGCTGCTGCCACCCGTCATCCCGAATATTGCGAGCAGCGACTGGAAGACGTTGTAGATGCTGAGGTAGACGCCCAGCGTGGCGGTGATGTAGTTGGTTTCCTCGCCATCCTTGACCCGCTTGAGGTCGTAGAGGATGAAAGCCGAGAAGATGCCGATAGCGATCACCGACAGCGTGATCATCAGTGCGCTCGACTGGATGAAGAAGTTGGCGATGCCGGCCACCAGCAGCATGATCATGCCGATGAAGAGGAACTTGCCCATCGAGCTCAGGTCACGCTTGATCACCGAGGACAGCGCGGCCATGCCCAGGAAGATGGCGCCCGTGCCGGCAAAGGCCGTCATGATCAACTCGGCGCCATTGGCCAAGCCCAGCACCGTGCCCACCAGGCGCGAGAGCATCACGCCCATGAAGAAGGTGAAG
>CANHOE010000057.1 GCA_947462175.1 Burkholderiales bacterium
CGTCGAAGTGCTGGCGCCTGGCGCCATCGTGTGGCGAGGCGGCGCACGCAAGTTCGACGAAGCATTGCTTGCGGCCGTCACCGAAGTCACTGCGCAAGCCCCCTGGCGACATCTGATCACGCCCGGTGGCTTTCGCATGTCGGTGTCGATGACCAGCTGCGGCGCTGCGGGCTGGGTCAGTGATCGCCGTGGCTACCGCTATGACCCGATCGATCCCGACAGCGGGAAGCCCTGGCCTGCGATGCCCCCCGTGTTTGGCGAGCTGGCTGCCATCGCAGCGGAACAGGCGGGTTTCACGGGCTTCGACCCCGATGTCTGTCTGATCAATCGCTACATCCCTGGCGCCCGGCTGACGCTGCACCAGGACCGCGACGAACGCGATGGTCAGGCACCGATCGTGTCGGTGTCTCTCGGCCTGCCCGCGGTGTTCCAGTTCGGTGGCCCGAAGCGCAGCGACCCCACACGACGCATACCGCTCGTGCACAGCGATGTGGCAGTCTGGGGGGGCCCCGCGCGCTTTTTCCACCACGGCGTGCTGCCGCTGAAGCCTGGCTGTCACCCGCTGACCGGCGAGCAGCGCATCAACCTGACCTTCCGGCGAGCGCGTTGAGTGGCCCCTCGGCTCAGCCGAACAGCTCGGCGTAGCTGACACTGGCTGTGCCGAATTTGCCGACGACCAAGCCGCCGGCACGGTTGGCATGCGGCATCGCCTCGCGCGCATCCATGCCCGCTGCCAGCAGCACGGCCATCGTCGCGATCACCGTGTCACCGGCACCCGTGACGTCGAACACCTCGCGCGTTTGCGCTGGCTGGTGCACCTCCCCTTGCTCATCGAACAGGCTCATGCCATCTTCCGAGCGGGTCAGCAACAGCGAGCCCAAGCGCAACTCGGCGCGCAGTGCCTGTGCGCGTTGTGCCAGCTGCGTATCGGTTCGCCACGTGCCAACCACCTGCGCCAGTTCACTCCGGTTGGGCGTGATCACGGTGGCACCCGCATAACGCGCGTAGTCACTGCCCTTCGGGTCGACCAGTACCGGCTTGCCGGCCGCGCGCGCCATATCGATCATCTGCACGATGTGCGTCAGACCGCCCTTGCCGTAATCAGAAAACAGCACCGCGTCATGCTGAGGCAGTTCGTGCGCATAGGCGTCGAGCGCCTGGGTCAGCACCTCGTGGTCGGGTTCGTTCTCGAAATCAATGCGCAGTAGTTGCTGCGAGCGCCCGATGACGCGCAGCTTCACGATGGTGCGCAGACCCTCGTCTTCCCCAAGACGGGCCTCGATGCCTTGTTGCTCCAGCAGTACGCGCAAGCGCTTGGCGGCCTCGTCGGCACCGACCACCGTCAGCAGCGTCGCGCGCGCGCCCAGCATCTTGACGTTCAGGGCCACATTGGCGGCACCGCCGAGCCGCTCCTCCTCGCGCGTGACACGCACCACCGGCACCGGTGCTTCAGGCGAGATGCGATCGACCGCGCCATGCCAGTAGCGATCGAGCATCACGTCGCCGACGACCAGCACGCGGCGCTGCGCGAGTTCCTCGTGCGTCGGAATCACAACGGGGCTCCCGATTGGAAACAGCGGGCGCAAGCGTGCAGGTTCATGGTGTGCAAGGGCATCGATCAGGCCCGGGTTATATCAAGTGCCGTCGTCAGGCGATCGCGAACGCGCAGCACCACCGATCGCCAGAGCCTTTCCCACCTCTGAGGGAGGCACCGTGCGACACGGATTCAACCCCCGTTCAGAGCAGCCTATCGCGCCCGCCCCCGCCCGGGGGCCCTCCCGGAGGGGACAGCCAAGCACGACCGCAATCTCCAGAATTTCTCACAGGTCGAGAGCCTTCAACCAATCGACCGATCACCCCCTCAACACTCACCTTCTGGAGACCACCATGATCCGCACACTGATCGCCCTGCTGTTGGCCACCGTCGCCTTCGCATCACAAGCCGCCGTTGAACTCAACAAGGCGTCGCAAGCCGAACTCGAGACCGTCAAGGGCATCGGCCCGAGCATGTCCAGCAAGATCCTCGTCGAGCGCAAAAACGGCGCATTCAAGGACTGGTCTGACGTGGTGAGCCGCGTCAAGGGCGTCGGCCCCGGCAACGCCTCGAAGTTCTCGTCCGACGGACTGACCGTCAACGGCGCCGAGTTCAAGCCTGAACTGGTCGCATCGAACAAGCCGGCCCCCAAAGCCGCCAAGAAAGAAGCAGCCCCAAAGAAGTAAGCCCATCACAACCGCACCGAGCCCCGCCATGGCGGGGCTTTCTTTTTGCTCACGGAGAATCGAGTTCATCGGTCACCACGCGCACCCATGTCCACAGCTCCCAAACACGAATGCCCCTGCGGCACCACCCTGCCCTATGCCGATTGCTGCGGCCGCTTCCATGCGGGTGCACAGCACCTGATGGCGCCCACCGCCGAAGCATTGATGCGATCGCGGTACAGCGCCTACACCCTGCAGCTCGACGACTACCTGCTTGCCACCTGGCACCCGAGCACCCGACCCACCACGCCTTTTCACCACGAACCCGGGCTGCGCTGGCTGGGGCTGCAGGTGCTCAGCCATGAACAGACGGACACCGATCACGCGCAGGTCGAGTTCGTCGCCCGCAGCAAACTGGGTGGCCGCGCGCACCGGTTGCGCGAACGCAGTCGCTTCGTTCGCGATGACGGCCGCTGGCTGTACCTGGATGGGGTCACCGGCTGAGCGCACGCCCCGCCGCGCGTGCGCTAAACTTCTGTGGCGTTTGGGGGGGTAGCTCAGCTGGGAGAGCGTCGCGTTCGCAATGCGAAGGTCGGGAGTTCGATCCTCCTCCTCTCCACCAACGTTTTACAGGGGCCGCCAGTGAGCGGCCCCTAACTTTTCCGGGGTTGCAAGAGCCCTGGGGAATGGGAGGCTGGCGCTGACACCGTTGCACGGCAGCGTCGATTGTTTTGGCCGCACCGGTTGGGCTGCGTTTGCATTGCTCCCAGTTGCGTAGGGTGTCGAGCGACACATGAATGCGACGCGAAGCTCACGTTGTGCCAGCCCCAGACGCTTACGGACGCGCTGCGCAAACACAGCCGCGTCATGTCTGGGAATGAATACGTTGGCCGGAACTGCAGAGCTTGTCGTCAAAGATGGCGTCGGCGGCTCTGATCACCTTCTGGTCGGCGCCGCCCCCCCCCTTGGTCTGCTGCTGCGCTCGGCTCAGCCCTTTGCCAGCAGTTCCTCGGGTGTCTTGCCTGAAGCCAACGCGGCCTTGAACCATGCAGGCCGCTTGCCCAAGCCAGCCCATGTGTTGCCTTGATCGTCCTTGAACTTCACCGTCCTCGCCGACGGGTTTGGTATGGCCCGCTTGCGCCGTTGGCTGGACGGCTTGTCGCCGCCCAAGGCGGGCAGTCTCGCATTCTTGCGCGTACCCTTTGCGAGACCCAGGTCGGCGGCCGTCAGGCCATAGTGTGCGATCGCTTCCTTGATCTTGGCGACGACCTCTGCGACTTCCTTGTTACGCAGTACATCGACCTGCGCCTGCAACGCAGCAATCTGCGCGTTCAATGCAGCAAGGGTCGGTCCGCTCTTCTTGGGTGCCATGTGCCAGCTTTCAGGATGGGGGAGGATGCGTCGGGGGACTGGACGAACTGCGTCCCAGCCAACCTACTTCAACTGAGTACTCGGTCTCTGCGTTGAACTCGGCGCCGGTGTCTTTCATCAGATCGATCCGGCGGAATGCAGTCGTTCGACGCATTGACCTCCCATGTGGGTGATGAACTCTGAACGCTCAATGTTATCTAAAAACGTTTACACGATTTGTAATCAGTTTTATCAGTATGGAATGTTGGACGATCTAGAGAAGAACCAGCGCACAGGCGCGATTCCCTGCTCTCGCACTCGAAGTCCTTGACGCGCTGTGCTTCGGCCGTGATAACGCCATGGCGCACATCCACATCGACCTCAACGCGCTTGACCCATTCCAGCGGCGTTTGCGGTACGCAGCCGATCGTGGGTGCGATGGAATCCACGGCCGCCCAAAGCGAGGGGAACTCCGCGCGCGGCTCCCGCAACATCCGTACGGCCCGATCGCAGACCTCAGGCGAGAACTTGTTCGATTTTTGGGGGCGGCGCTATGGGCCGCGCCTGTCAGCTCACCGTTCCGGGATCGCCTCGTCCACCGCCCTGATCAGTGCAACCGTGAGATGCGAGGTCACAGTCCGGGAGTGCCGATCCAGTCATTGGATTGAAAGCCTGAACAGCATTGCGCTGCTGCAGTCACTTTCGCAGGAGCCGCGCTGCCCTCAAGCTGCACCGGTGAGGTTCTATGACGCGAGGAGAGCCGTTTTCGACTGCTCCTCCCAACAACTCTTAAGGCCCTGCCACACAGGGCTTTTTTGCTCAGCCGACACGTGTCGTCAGGGGTCAGGCTGGTGCAGTCAGACACCAGCCCGACGCTGGTCGGTCACTGTTGCAGCTGTGCCAGCGGGATATCGAAATCGTCTTCGATGTCTTCCTCGCACGAAATAATCAGCACAGGCTGATGGGGCCAGTGGCCGCTCTGCTGCTGCAGACGCGCCAATTCCTCGGCGTCGCCGGTATACAGAACGGCTTGTGGCAAAGGATCTGGCACCGCGTCGCTGGACGGATGCCAATCGGTGATCGTGATCTGCGATTTGATTGGCAGCGGCAACCCCACCCGCAGGGCCTGGGTCTGCACAGGATCATCTGGCTGTGCACGAGACCAGATGACGCCGTTGCCTGCGGTCAGCGCCGCCATGGTCTGCGCGAGCAGACTGTCCTGATTGTTGGCCAGGCACAGCACCATGCCCAAGGGCGCAGATTCCGGCACCTGGTCCGTCAGCCGCTCCGCATAGGCGGCAAGCTCGTCCTTGCTTTGCGCTTCCAGCCACGTGTGAAAGCTCTCCAGCATTTCGTCGATGTCAAATGAGGCCTGGGTCATACGGGGTCTCCTGGTGGTCACAGCCTTTTGTCGTTACCTGCCAGGGCGTGCCACTGGATGGCAAGCGGACGCTGCTGGGCAAGCAATCGGCCGAGATGATGCTGCGTTTCATCTCGAACGCCCTGATTGTCCGTGAGGAGTTCGATCGATGCAGCCTGAAATTCCTGCGGGTTGTCGCGTGCAAGCCAAGCGCCGAAGTGCCTGCAATGACGCGGCGTTCGCCTACACATTGGAGGGCTGCGAACTGACGCGCTGAAAGAGACGCACGAGACCTGCTGCCCATAGCATCGTTTCTACCGTCTTCGTCCATTTTCTCCATCGCCGCATGCGACCCGACCGAATGCATTTGCATCGCCACTTGACGCTGCTGCGACGTGCCTCGCTGATCTTTGCCTGCCTGCCTTGCTGCGCCGTGGCGCAAATCAGTGGCCAGGCTGTCGCGCCAGCGAGCCCTGGCCCAACGCTCGAGCACTGCGCTGTGATCGGGGCGCCCTCCGACAGGCTCATCTGCTACGACAAGCTCGCCGGCCGCGCGCCCCCGCCAACTGAGCCCGTCGCAGATCAGGCTGTGCCCGGTGCAGCAGCGGTGCCGAGTACCTCAAGGCTCGTCGCGAAGGACGCTCCTCTGCCCTCCAGTGCCAATCCGCAACCGGACACGGGCGTGCTGTCCAAGTACTGGGAGTTGGAATCCTCAGACAAGCGTGGCATCTTCAACTTCGTCGGTTATCAGCCCAACTACGTGATGCCCCTTCATTACTCCAACCGCATCAACCGATCGCCGCAGTCGCCGACGCAGGCGGCAGGGCCGAAACCTGGCTACCGGCACGAGGAGGCCAAGTTCCAGTTCTCGCTGCGCACCAAGGTCGTTCAGGACGTGCCTCTGGTGGGCGGCGACCTGTGGGTGGCCTTCACACAGCAGGCGATGTGGCAGATCTACAGCAAGGCCGATTCCAAGCCTTTCCGAAACATCGACTACCAGCCCGAGGCGATCTACGTTCTGCCCACAGCACTGGGCCTGCGCAACCTGCCGTTCGGCTGGCGCTGGCGCTACACCCAAATCGGCATCGCGCACCAGTCGAACGGGCAATCCGACCCGTTGTCGCGCAGTTGGAACCGCGTCTACCTGGGTGCGGGTGCCGAACGAGGAGATTGGTCGCTGACGGCCAAGATCAATCAGCGATTGAAGGAGTCGATCAGCACTGACAACAACCCCGACCTCGTCAGCTACCGCGGCCGAGCGGAGTTTCAGCTGAACTGGTCTCACGGGCTTCACACCGCCTCGCTGCTCTACCGCAGCACCCTGAAGAGCGCCAGGTACGGAGCGCTGCAAGCCGAATGGTCGTACCCGATCTTCGAGGACCATCCGAATGGCCTGCGCTGGTTCATACAGGCATTCACCGGCTACGGTGAAACGCTGACTGACTACAACTTCCGCCAGAGCAGTCTGGGCATCGGGGTGACGTTCCTGCAGTTTTGACAGTTGCCAACGCAGCGTGTTCACCGACGTGTCGATGGGCCTGCCCAGTCATCGGTGCGAGCCTGGCCCAGCTTTTGCGTTCTGGAGATGGCCGTATTTCGGAGGCAAGCACGCTGCGGTCGATAGACTCCACGGCTGACTCAGATCGCCCGGACACGCACGCATGACGCCAGCAACCCTTCTTGAACAATACGGCCCGCGCGAGGCCATGGACTACGACGTGGTGGTGGTCGGCGGCGGGCCGGCCGGGCTCGCCACCGCCATCCGCATCAAGCAACTGGCGCAGGCGCAGGGTCGCGAGATCTCGGTCGTGGTACTGGAAAAGGGCTCGGAACCCGGTGCGCACATCTTGAGCGGCGCGGTGATGGACCCGCGCGCCTTGGCCGAGCTGTTCCCGAACTGGAAGGAACTCGGCGCGCCACTGGAGCAGCCGGTCACCGACGACGAGTTCCTGTTCCTGACGCCCACTGGCGCCACCAAGACCCCGCACGCCCTGCTGCCGGAGTGCTTTCACAACGAAGGCAACTACGTCATCAGCCTGGGCAGCGTGACCCGCTGGCTGGGCCAGCAGGCAGAGGCACTGGGCGTGGAAATCTTTCCGGGCTTCGCGGCTGCGGAGGTGCTCTACAACGACGACGGCGCAGTGACAGGCGTGGCCACCGGCAACCTCGGCATCGGCAAGGACGGCGAACCCACCGCCAACTTCCAAACCGGCATGGAGCTGCATGCGAAGTACACGGTCTTTGCCGAAGGCTCGCGCGGGCACCTGGGCCGGCAGCTGATTTCGCACTTCCAACTCGATAAGGGGCGCGATCCCCAAGCCTACGGCCTGGGCATCAAGGAGCTTTGGGAGATCGACCCGGCCAAGCACCACCCAGGCCGCGTCACACACACCGCCGGCTGGCCGCTTGACAGCCAGACCTACGGCGGTGCCTTCTTGTACCACCTGCCCAACAACCAGGTCACGCTGGGCTTCATCACCGGCCTCGACTACAGCAACCCGTGGCTGAGCCCGTTCGAGGAGATGCAGCGCTGGAAGACGCACCCTGCCATCCGCAGCGTTCTCGAAGGCGGCAAGCGCGTGGGCTACGGGGCCCGCGCGATCACCGCAGGTGGCCTGTTGAGCCTGCCGAAGACGGTGTTCCCGGGGGGTGCATTGGTCGGCTGCGAGGCCGGCTACCTGAACGTGAGCCGCATCAAGGGCAGCCATGCCGCGATCAAGAGCGGCATGCTGGCAGCGGATGCGATCTTCGATGCCCTCGTCAACGGCCGACAGCATGACGAGCTGGCCGCCTACCCAGACGCCTTCAAGCAGAGCTGGCTGCATGACGAGCTGGACCGCACGCGCAACTTCAAGCAGTGGTTCAAGAAGGGCCTGTGGATCGCGACGCTGATGAACGGCATCGAGCAATGGCTGCTGCCAAAGCTGGGCATCAAGTCCCCGCCGTGGACGATTCACCACCACGTGGCCGACCACCAGACCCTGAAGCCGGCGGCCGACTGTCCGCGAATCGACTATCCGAAGCCCGACGGCAAGATCACCTTCGACCGGCTCAGCAGCGTGTTCATCAGCAACACCAACCACGAAGAGAACCAGCCGGCACACCTGACGCTGAAAGACACCGGCGTGCCGGTTCGCATCAACCTCGCCACCTATGCCGGTCCGGAAGGCCGCTACTGCCCGGCCGGGGTCTATGAGTACGTGAAAAATCCAGCCGGCACCGACCGCCTGCAGATCAACGCGCAGAACTGTGTGCACTGCAAGACCTGCGACATCAAGGACCCGACGCAGAACATCGTCTGGGTCACGCCCGAAGGCGGCGGCGGGCCGAATTACGCCGGGATGTAGTCTCGAGTGGCCGGTGGACATGCGCCCACTGCTAAAATTTCGGCTTGCTAGGAGAGTGTTCGATGGTTCACCGCCGTCGAGCCGCCGAAGGCGCACAGTGACCCTGAAAAGGGTCGCTCCAACGCTCAGGCAAAAGGACTGGCAACACGCCGACCGAAAGGACGGCGTTCCTCGCTGAAGAGAGGCCCACCTCGAGTGGGTCCACCGAAGGGGCAAGCGTTCGGCCGAGCCACGGCGAGCGTCAATCTCTCAGGTAAAGCGGACAGGGAGGGCAACGCCGGCCATGCATTTCACGATGCAGGGCCGTTGGATCCATTGCCCCCTGAGAACGCTGATGTCCACGCCCGCGCCTGAGTCCGAACTGCTGACAACCCCGTTGCACGCGCTGCATCTTGAACTTGGTGCGCGCATGGTGCCGTTCGCCGGCTACAGCATGCCGGTTCAGTACCCTGCGGGGCTGATGGCCGAGCACCTGCACTGCCGCACATCGGCCGCGCTGTTCGACGTGTCGCACATGGGTCAGCTGAGGCTGACAGGCAGCGAAGCGGCTGCCGCCCTCGAAACGCTGCTGCCGATCGATGTGATCGGCATGGCCGATGGGCAGCAGCGCTATGGCTTCCTGACCAACGAGCACGGCGGCATCCTCGACGACCTGATGCTCACGCGCAGCGGCCTGGGTGAGCAAACCGAGTGGCTGATGATCGTCAACGCTGCCAACAAGGCGGCCGACACCGCACTGCTGCAGTCGCGTATTGGCCAGCGCTGCAACGTGCAGCCGCGCCCCGAACTGGCGCTGTTGGCGCTGCAGGGGCCCCAGGCCGTGACAGCGTTGGCAAGGCTGAATCCGGCGGTTTCGAGCCTGAGCTTCATGACCGGCGCCGCGGTGACACTGAACGGCGCGCCCTGCTTCGCCACTCGCTCCGGCTACACCGGCGAAGACGGCTTCGAGATTTCAGTGCCGGCCAGCGAAGCCGAGGCGCTGGCCCGCGCGCTCCTGGCCCAGCCCGAAGTGCGGCCCGCCGGCCTCGGCGCACGCGACACCCTGCGCCTGGAAGCCGGACTCTGCCTGCACGGCAACGACATCGACGCACAGACCACGCCGGTTGAAGCGGGCTTGCTGTGGGCCATCCAGAAAGTCCGCCGTGCTGGTGGCGCGCGCGCTGGCGGCTACCCGGGCGCTGCCGTCATCGATGCCCAGATCACCGCGGGCCCTGCGCGTCGCCGTGTCGGCCTCACCGGCCTCGACCGCGCACCGGTACGACCAGGCACCGCCATCGTCAGCGCCGACGGCGCCCCGCTCGGTACCGTCACCAGCGGCACACTGGCACCGACCGTCAACCAGCCGATCGCGATCGCCTACCTTCCGGCCGCGCACGCTGCACTTGAACACGAGGTCTTCGCCGAAGTGCGCGGCAAGCGGCTACCGATGCGCGTCACCGCCCTGCCCTTCGTGCCGCACCGTTATGTGCGCACATCGGCGCGCTGAACCAAATTTTTCCGTCCGAAACATCCACCTCGACTCCAGGAGCTCCCGATGACCATCCTCTACACCGCCGATCACGAATGGATCGATGCCACCGAGCCTGCCGCCGCGATCGTCGGCATCACCGTGCATGCGCAGGATGCGCTGGGTGACGTGGTGTTCGTCGAGCTGCCCGAGGTCGGCGCCAGCTTCTCCAAGGGCGATGTGGCCGGCGTCGTCGAATCCGTCAAGGCCGCAGCGGATCTGTACATGCCGGTGGGCGGCGAGATCGTCGAAGTCAACGAGACACTGCGCGCGGACCCGGCGCTCGCCAACAGCGCCCCGATGGCCGCCGGCTGGTTTTTCAAGGTCAAGCTGTCCGACGCCTCGGAGCTCGCCGGCTTGATGGACGAAAGCGCCTACGACACCCTGCTGAAGAACGCCTGATCGTTGCAAAGGTTGCACGCCATGTTGATGTCCACCCCGCCTTTCAAACTCGCGCCGGCTTCGATCTCGAACTCGCTGGCCGAGCTCGAGAACCCGAGCGAATTCATCGCACGCCACATCGGCATCACCGAGGCCGACGAGCAGCACATGCTGTCGGTGATCGCGCCCGAGGCGCCGTTCACACGCCGCGCGCTGATCGAGGCCATCGTGCCGCGCTCGATCGCGCGTGCTCAGCAGATGGTGCTGCCCGAGCCGATCGGCGAGGCGCAGGCGCTGGCCGAATTGCGCACGATCGCCTCGAAGAACCAGCTTCTCAAGAGCTGCATCGGCCAGGGCTATCACGGCACGCACACACCGGGCGTCATCCTGCGCAACATCCTCGAGAACCCGGCCTGGTACACCGCTTACACGCCATACCAGGCTGAGATTTCACAGGGCCGGCTCGAAGCGCTGCTGAACTTTCAGACCATGGTCTGCGACCTGACCGGCATGGCGATTGCCAATGCGTCCATGCTCGATGAGGCCACCGCCGCCGCCGAGGCGATGACCCTCGCCAGGCGAAGCGTGAAGTCGAAGAGCAACACGTTCATCGTCGCAGGCGACTGCCACCCGCAGACCATTGAAGTGATCCAGACGCGAGCCGCGCCGCTGGGACTGACCGTGGTGCTGGCCAACTCGGCTGAGGAATGGGCTGCGCTGCTCGCTGGCGGCGACTACTTCGCTGCGCTGGCTCAGATCCCCAGCACCAGCGGAGCCCTGCACGACCTGCGCGGTGACGCCGAGCGCATTCATGCGCACCAGGCCGCCTTCATCGTGGCCGCCGACGTGCTGGCCTTGACGCTGATCACACCGCCCGGCGAACTGGGCGCAGACATTGCGCTCGGCACCACGCAGCGCTTCGGGGTGCCGATGGGTGCGGGTGGCCCGCACGCGGCGTACCTCGCCTGCCGCGACGAGTTCAAGCGCTCGA
>CANHOE010000058.1 GCA_947462175.1 Burkholderiales bacterium
AAGCAGCTGGTTCGGTTCACTCGCGCACATACACCAGCGCGGTGCGGAGTGACGCGCATCAGCAGCGGGCGTGCGGCCGATCACAGGCCAACCCCTTCCCTCTTCGGCGGCAGCGCCGCCAACGAAATGGTGACATCAATGCTTGTGGTCGTTCAGCCCGAACACGTCTGACTGCTGTTGGCGTTCTCGGTGAGGACGCGCACGCAGCGTCAGGGAGAGGCGAGCGCGGTGGTCTGACTTCAACACATCCTCCGCCACGAACCCGATGCGGTTCAACAATCGAAGACGCCCGGTCACACCGTGAGAAATTCCGTGTTCTCTGGCGCCTGCCGCCCTGTGCGCACCAGTGACGCGGGAATTTAGAGCGATCATTTGCCGGCATGCAGCCGCGAAGCAGGAATGTCTGCGCCATCTGCACACGCCACACGGCCTCACCGGATCGAGAATGAAACCACTCCACAAAAAATCGCTGCTGACTGCACTCGTTGCTTCGGTTCTGCTCACGGCCTGCAGCAACCAATCCCCCGAACAACAGCTTCAGTCGGCGAAGGAGTTCATTCAGAAGAGCGACATCAAATCGGCGCAGATCCAATTGAAGAACGCGCTGCAAAAGAATCCCGACCTCGGAGAAGCCCGATTCCTGCTCGGGCAACTCCTGCTGGAACAAGGTGACCTCACCGGCGCTGAAATTGAGTTCAGCAAGGCGCTGGCAGCGAAGTATTCCGAACCGATCGTCGTGCCCGAATTGGCTCGCACGCTGCTGCTTTTGGGTCAAGCTCAAAAAATAATCGCTCAGTTTGGCTCAACCAAGCTCAATCAGCCATCTGCCGACGCCAGCCTTCAGACCTCGCTGGCCATCGCACAGAACAGCATGGGCAAGCCTCAAGTGGCCGAGTCCGCCCTGGCCGCCGCACTGGCTGCTGACCCGAATCATGTGCCCGCGTTGATGCTCAGGGCGCGGCAAAAAGTGGCGGCGCGCGACATTGAAGGCGCCTTGCTGGCGATCGACGACATCCTGGCGAAGGCCCCGGCAAACGCAGAGGCCTGGAAGCTCAAGGGCGACGTCTTCCTTTATGCACAGGGCAAAGTCGACGAGGCGCTGGCTGCTTATCGCAAATCCATCGAGATCAATCCGAAGTTTGTGACTGGCCATTTGGCCGTGATGGCCATCCTGATGGATAAAGACAAGCTCGAAGAGGCGTCGATCCAGCTCGATCAAATCAAGAAACTGGCGCCCAAGAGCACTGAGGTCAAATATGTAGAGGCACAGCTGGCCTATCAGAAAAAGGATTACAAACTGGCGCGGCAGTTGGCACAGGAGTTGTTGCGACTGGCATCCAACAATCCGCGGGTCCTGCAACTGGCTGGCGCCATTGAGTTGAAAACCAACTCGCTTGCACAGGCCGAGATCTATCTGACGCGAGCCACCCAGGCTGAACCACAAAGCGCGCTGTCGCACCAACTGCTGATCAACACCTACATGCAGTCAGGTCAGGCCTCCAAGGCACTGGAGGCCTTGAAAGCCATCACCGGAAAGGATGGTCTGGATCCGAGATTCTTTGGCCTTGCCGGGGGGGTCTATCTTCTGAACGGTGACACCAAGGCGGCTGAAGAGTACTTTTCCAAAGCACTGAAAGCCGACCCGAACAATGTGGCGGCCCGCACCGCCTTGGCCGTGGCCCACCTGTCGAGTGGCAGAAACGACAACAGCGCTTTCGATGAACTCGAAAGCATCGCCGAATCGAACAACGCCCCCAATGCCGACTTGGCCTTGATCAGCGCGCACATGCAGCGCAAGGACTTCGGCAAGGCTCTGGTAGCTGTCGCCAAGCTTGGAGCCAAGCAGCCCGGCAAACCGTTGGCTGCCGCCCTCCGCGGTCAGATTCAACTGGCGCAAAAAGACACCGCAGGTGCGCGCAAAAGCTTCGAGCAAGCACTGGTGCTTGACGCTTCTTATTTTTCCGCCGCAGCCAGCCTGGCTGCGCTGGACATGATCGACAAGAAACCCGCCGATGCGAAAAAGCGGTTTGAAAGCCTGCTGGCAAAGAACCCGAAGCAGGGCCAGGCCTTGTTGGCTCTGGCCGAACTCGCAGCGCTGCAAGGCGCCGGCAAGGAAGAAGTGGCCGGGCTGCTGACCAAGGCTGTCGATGCGAACCCCACGGAGGTGGCACCACGCCTGCTGCTGATCGAGCTGCATCTGCGTGCCAACGACAACAAACTCGCCGTTGCCGCCGCGCAGAGTGCGGTCATTGCGGTGCCAGCCAGCCCGGAACTGCTGGACGCCCTGGGGCGAGCGCAGCAGGCTTCAGGCGACCTGAACCAGGCGGCAGCGACTTTCACCAAGTTGGTGGAAGCTCAGCCCTTGTCGCCGCCGGCCCTGCTGCGTCTGGCGACGGTCCAGTACGCCAACAAGAACACCACATCGGCCGAGAAAACCCTGCGCAAGGCGCTGGACCTGAAGCCGGATTTTCTGGAAGCACAACGCAGCCTGATCCTGCTGGATCTGGAAGCCAAGGCGTATTCGCAGGCCTTGGCAGTAGCGCACACTGTGCAAAAACAGCGCCCGAACGAGAGTGCGGGTTTTGTATTTGAAGGCGACATTCAAGCCTCCCAGAAAAACTGGAATGCAGCAACCGCCGCCTACCGGGCCGGCCTGAAGGTCGCCGAGGCGCCGGAACTCGCCATCAAGCTGTACGCCGTGACCGTGGAAGCTGGCAAGGCGGCCGAGGCAGAACGGTTGGCAGCCACCTGGGTGAAAACACACCCCAAGGACGCCCGCTTTCTTTTTTACCTTGGCACAGTAGCGACAGAACGCAAGGACTACCGCGCTGCAGAAGCCCATTACCTTGGAGTCATTCAAGCCCAACCCGACAACGCTGCGGCCCTGAACAACCTGGCTTGGATCAGCCAGCAACTCCGCAGAGACAACGCCATCGGCTATGCCGAAAAGGCCAATCAGATCGCTCCGAATCAGCCCGCACTGATGGACACCTGGGCCATGTTGCTGTCCGACAAGGGGCAGCATGCCAGGGCCATCGAACTGCAGACCAAAGTGCTGCTCGCAGACCCGGCTAACGCCGGATTCAGGCTGAATCTGGCCAAAATCTATCTGGCTTCTGGCGATAAAGCAAAGGCTCGTTCAGAGCTTGATGCACTGGCCAAACAAGGCGACAAGCTGCCCGCTCATGCCGAAGTGACAGCGCTCATCAACGCGATGTAAGGCAAACCTTCAGGAGCTGCACAGGCGTTGCCAATTTGGCTGTCACCAGTCTGCCCGCTGCAGACCTCATCAGCGCATGACTTGGTGTGTTCGTTTCAGGTGCTCTCACCGCTTCCAGAGTCCACTCAGAAACAAAAAAGCCCCAGGGAGACCCTGGGGCTTTTGTACCGTGAACTGCTTACTTCTTCTTTGATGCAGAACGACGGCTTGCCACGCCAGCACCCAAGAGGGCCAAGCCAACCAAGGCCAAGCTGCCTGGCTCAGGAACCGTGAAATTCGCGCTCACATCACCAGTGATGAACTTGGTGAATGGGTCAGTTTGGGAGTCAGTGACACCGTCATAGTCTCCGTTCACGCGAACGTTCAGGAAGAAGGGATCGGGGGCCACAAAAAGCGTCTTGCCGAAGGCGGTCAACGTGAAGTCTGTGAAATCAATGTTGAAGGCTCCTGGAGGGCCATTCAGATTACCCGTGCCAGCGCTGGACAAGAGCGCCGCACCGGCGGACGCGAGCTTGATGTCTTCGCCGTTACCAGCCAGCACAGCAGCTGCCGTACCGTTCGACACAGTACCCGTCGTATCCGAGTTGTAGTCCAAATAAAGGTCGAACGAATTGCTGTTAGAGGCAAAGGTGTTTGGCCCTGTGATCGCGCCGGTAGCCTGAAACACTGCGTAGATCTTGTAGCCGCCAATCGCCGGAAGGTTGTTCAGCAAGCTTGTTGGCGCGGTGATACCGTCGGTACCCAGAAAGGCGTTGAAATTCGCAAACGCCGAAGCCGCGAAGGTTCCGGGGCCAGTGATCGTCAGAGCCTCGGTGTAGCCACCATTCAGCTTGCCAGCCTTCAGAGTGGGGTTGGCCAAACTCAAAACGTTAGCACCAGGAATCACGGTTTCATCGACCGTAAATTCTTTAAAGATTGCAGCAGACGCTGAACCACACGCCAGAGCGGCGGCGGTTGCGACGAGGGAAACAAGATATTTAGACATCAGATCCTCCAGTGGTGGGGTTGAGCGATTCACTCACGAGAGTCTTTAAGCACCAGTCGTGCCAGAAAATTAAATCCATACGAATCAATTACTTAGGACAATTCTTCGAGCGATCTCTGATTTGATGTAAGTTTTTCCGACACCCCGGCCGCCGCCCGACTTCCTTTCCGGATCGATCAACTCTTTTCGGGTTGACGCGACAGGCAGAGAATTGCGTCGACCCCGCTCAAGGCTGGCGGACGCGATCTATACCCAGGATCAACCAATGCAAACCCCGACGACACCGAAGAGCCGGGAGGCCATTGCGGCCGCCTACAAGTCCGAACCGTGGTGGTATGACGTCCGCGGCTTCTTCATCCTCACCTTCGCGTACAACAGCACGCTGACAGAGCAGTTACGCTTCTTCGGTCCGAATTTCGGCAAGCAACATCTCGAAGTGGCCTGTGGGACAGGAACCCTGCTTGAGTTGATTTTCTACTGGCGCCGCTGGAAGAAGTTGCCAACGGTTCAGGTCGTCGGGGTCGATTACGCCGAGCCGATGCTGGCCGGCGCGCGACACCGTTTTGCTGGCAAGCCCGACCTCGAATTTCTGCATGCCGATGTCGCGGAGATGCCTTTCGCAGCGGACTCATTCGACACAGCCAACGTTGCCAACGCCGTGCATTGCTTTCCTGATGTCGATGGCGGCATGCGCGGCGTGTTGCGGGTACTCAAGCCCGGCGGCACCATGGCCGCGAATGTGTTGCTCTTCCCCCGAGGGCGCTGGCCTCTTCGCCCACTGGCCGAGCGCATCAATCGCTGGGGCATGCGCAAGGGGATCCTGTTCACGCCTTATGAACGCGACGACATTCGCCAGCGCATCATTGCCGCCGGGTTCGAGATCGTGACCGAGGCAGTTTCTGGCAACTGTTACAACGTGCTGGCACGCAAACCCGCAGCGCAATAATCCGCACCGCCACTCCAATCTGCGGGTTGAATATCGCTACGCACTCCTTCGATTACGCTGCCGCTTTCTCGCGCAACATCGGTTGGGTCACCGAGCCTGAGCAGGCCGTCTTGCGCGGTGCACGGATCGCCATCGCCGGGCTCGGCGGTGTCGGCGGCGCCCATCTGCTGACCTTGTGTCGACTCGGTATCGCCAAGTTCGCCATTGCCGATTTCGACCATTTCGAGGTCCACAACTTCAACCGGCAGGCTGGTGCGTCGATGCCTTTTCTCGGCCAGCCCAAGGTGGACGTGCTGGCGCAATTGGCATTGGACGTGAACCCCGAAGCCGATCTGCGCAAATTTGATCAGGGGGTCACACCTGCTAACGTGGATGAGTTCCTTCGTGATGTCGACCTCTACGTCGACGGCATCGACTTCTTCGCCATTGAGGCGCGGCGCATGGTGTTCGCTGCCTGCCGCGAGCGCGGCATCCCGGCACTGACGGCGGCGCCGCTGGGTATGGGGGTCTCACTGCTTTACTTCGACCCGAAGGGCATGAGCTTCGAGGATTACTTTCGGCTGGAAGGGCAACCCGTGCAGGAGCAGTACGCACGATTCATCGCCGGTTTGTCGCCAGCCATGATGCAGCGCCGATATCTCGTCGCCGCAGACGCCGTCAACTTCACTGAAATGCGCGGCCCCTCGACGATGATGGCCTGTGACCTGTGTGCAGGCGTGATGGGCACGGCTGCGCTGAAGGTGCTGCTCGGTCGAGGGTCGTTGAAGGCCGCTCCGTGGGCGATGCAGTTCGACGCCTACGAGCAAGCGTTGCGTTTCACGTGGCGGCCGTTCGGCAATGACAACCCGCTACAGCGACTGCTGTTGATGCTGGTGCGATCCAAGCTCAAAGGCAACGTCTGAGCTCGACGCCGGCCACCAGGACTTAATTGCCAGGTTCTGCATCATGAACCGACCACTCCTGTGAGGCATCGGCCACCTCGCTCGTACGCGACAGTCTGCCCGGCTCAGTGTGGTGCTCGTCCATGCTCTCGATCTTGCGGCGCCAATCCACATCGGGTTTATCGATACGAAACCCGAAGTAGGGGCCGCCCTTGGCGATGATTCTTCGAACAGCCACCGCTTCGGCAGTGGCAATCAGCCCTGCACCCAACTGAATGCTGACGTGACCTCGCGCCCGATCCGGGAGTGAAACCGCAGCACGAGCGAGAAATCCGTTGAGCGACGCATCAATGACCTCCAGTGTCACCGCTTGATTGCCGCCCTGATGATCGAGTGTGAGCGTGGCAGGGCATTTGAGCGAATACCGTCGATGTCGGCGCAAGGATTCCTGGATGGCCGATTCGTCTTCAACCCCGGGCAGGACCTGGCGGTAGCTGTCTTCGTGGTAAATCGCCTTGAGCAAACGGCGACGCCTTTGGTCGAGTTGCTCGAATGCCTGGGTTTTCTGATTGAAGAAGTGATCAAGCAAAGCTGGCGACATGACCGGGTCATTGGTCGTGTAATAGGTGCGCGCTGGAAACTTGATGTTGGGCAGCGAGACCTTGGTGAAATAGTGATGCAGATTCTTGTTGGGCCGACGTCCTTCATAGGCCTCGTAAAAATGCTGCGGCGCTGCCTGCAAGTCCAGCGTGGCACCAACGGCCGGCGCGCCATTGGCGAAGTCGTAGCTGTTCACGACCTCGGCCTCCAGCCGCTGGAAGAAAAGCAGTGATTCATACATCTCGATGTGCTTCGGATTGACCGCGATGACGAGATGGCGGGTGTCGAAGTACTCGGTACAGTACTGGTACATGAACTTCATCAGCGGGAACAGGATCGTTCCACTGGCGTCGCGGAACTCAGCATGAACCGCGAGTGCCGAGATTTCAGCGATTCGACCTGGCTGCGCTCGCACGGCCGTCAAGTCGAACGCCGACTGCATGGGGAAACCGAACACGCCTTCGCGAATGATGGAAAGCGTGCCCACGATCTGTTCGTCGAACTTGGCGAACAGCGTGGTGGTGGTCGGCAATGCGTGGTACGGCGTCACCCGCAGGCCGGAGGGATCTGGCTTCATGAAGCCACTGGCGACGTAAGCCTGATGCAGTAGCGAAAAACAGCCTTCAAGCTCGTGTTGCGTCGCAGCAATGCCGAGCGTCAACCGTGGGTCGGGGTTGGGGTTGCAGTCGGCCATGCGTCGATACAGCGCAAAGCGCGTCTCGCGCGGCAGTCCGCTCAATGCCGCACGGGCGAGTTGCGGCATGCGTCGTGTCTGGCGAGCTTCCGAGGAGTCTGTCATGAGCGATCTGCCGGGTGGCCGTCGCTACAGTGCGGAACGACGAGGCCAAGGCTGTTTGGATAGTACAAGTGATTCCGCAGCGCGCGGTGTGGAAATGCCCGGCCACAGCCGTGCTGTTCTTGCGCCATTGGGAACCGCTAGCATGTTTGAATCGACGGTGGGTTGCCGAGTTCGGACATGCAGAGGGTGAGATCGTGAGAACACTGACGTTGGCTTGGCGCAATCTGCTGCGCAATCGGCGGCGATCTCTGATGACCCTGATCGCCATGGTGCTGGGTCTGGTGGCGGTGCTGCTGTTCGGCGGCTACGTCACTGACATTCGATACGGACTCCAATCGGAGTTCGTACGGCGCACGGGGCACCTTCAAGTCCAGCACAAGGATTACTTCCGACTGGGCAGTGGCAACCCGACGGCCTACGGCATCGCCTCTTACGAACGGATCGTTTCGGCCATCAAGCAAGACGTCGTGCTCGCGCCGCTGCTGGTGGTGGTAACGCCAACACTGCAGTTCGGAGGCGTGGCGGGCAATTTCGCGGCCGGCGTTTCACGCACGGTCCTCGTCAACGGTGTGGTGGTCGAAGACCAGAATCGGATGCGCGCATGGAACGACTACGGAATGCGCATCCTGTCTCGACATTTGTCGCTAACCGGCACCGATCGCGATTCGGCAGTGATCGGGACGGGCGTCGCCCGCGTGCTGGAACTCTGTACTGCGTTGAAAGTGCCTGATTGCGCAGCTGCTGCACCCAAGATCGAGCCGCAAGGATCCGATCTACCTAGCGACATTGCGGACCTGACAGGAACTGCGTCAATGCAACAAGCAGTTCGATCGGCAGACGGTGCACAACGCATAGAACTTTTGGCCGGCAACGCGCGCGGCGCCCCCAATGTGGCGTCCGTCAATGTCGTGCGCGCCGAGTTCCAGGGCTTGAAGGAACTGGACGATGTCTATGTGGGCCTGCATCTGTCGCAGGCCCAGAAGCTGATCTATGGTGCCGGGCCTGCGCAAGTCACCGCCATCGTGCTGCAGTTGCATCACACCTCCCAGATTCCGGTAGCAAGAGAACGGCTGGACCATATCTTGAGGACAACGCTGAAGGATGAACCGCTGGCGGTGTTCGACTACGAGACGCTGAACCCGTATTACGGTCAAGCGCTGGCGATGTTTGCGTCGATCTTTGGTTTCATTTCCATGCTGATCGGCGCGATCGTGTTGTTCACCGTCAGCAACACGATGAGCATGGCGGTGATCGAGCGCACGGTCGAGATCGGCACCTTGCGCGCGATCGGCCTTCGGCAGAAAGGGATCAAGGCAATGTTCCTCACGGAAGGCGTTGTCCTTGGCTGCTTTGGGGCCGTGCTCGGGATCGGCACGGCGCTAGGCATTGCATGGCTCATCAATCAGCTCGGCCTGACATGGATCGCCCCAGGCCGCATCGAGCCCACGCCACTGGCCGTGAGCCTGTATAGCGAACATGGGCTGATGCTGGTCAGTGCGGTCGGCCTGGTGATCGTGGCCGCGCTGTCTGCGATCCTGCCCGCCTCACGCGCGGCGCACATGAACATCGTGGATGCCCTGCGCCACGCGTAAGAACGATCCTCAGCGCCGCACAGGCGGCAAATCAGTGCAGCTGCCGTGTGCCACCTCGGCGGCCATGCCGATGCTTTCTCCCAGCGTCGGATGCGGATGGATGGTCTTGCCGATGTCAACGGCATCGGCACCCATCTCGATGGCCAGCGCCACCTCGCCGATCATGTCGCCCGCGTGCGTACCAACGATGCCACCGCCCAGGATGCGACCGTGGCCGTGGGCTTCCGGGCTGTCATCGAAAAGCAGCTTGGTGAAGCCCTCATCGCGGCCGTTGGCAATCGCGCGGCCTGACGCCGTCCACGGGAACAGGCCCTTCTTGACCGGGATGCCCTTGGCCTTGGCCTCGTCTTCAGTGAGGCCCACCCAGGCCACTTCGGGATCGGTGTAGGCGACGCTGGGGATCACCCGTGCGTCGAACTGTGCCTTGCTGTCACCAGCCGCCACTTCGGCGGCCACATGGGCCTCATGCACGGCCTTGTGCGCCAGCATCGGCTGGCCGACGATGTCGCCGATCGCGAAGATGTGCGGAACATTGGTACGCATCTGCACGTCGACAGGGATGAAGCCGCGGTCACCGATGATCACGCCCGCCTTGTCGGCACCGAGCTTCCTGCCGTTCGGCGTCCGCCCCACGGCCTGCAGCACGAGGTCATAGACGCCCTCGCTCTTGGTGCCATCCAGACCTTCGAACTGAACCTTGATGCCATCAACCGTTGCCTCGGCGCCCACGGTCTTGGTTTTCAGCATCAGCTTGTCGAAGCGGTGTGCGTTCATCTTCTGCCAGACCTTCACCAGGTCGCGGTCGGCGCCCTGCATGAGGCCATCGAGCATCTCAACGACATCCAGCCGCGCGCCGAGAGTGCTGTACACCGTACCCATCTCCAGGCCGATGATGCCGCCACCGATCACGAGCATGCGCTCGGGCTTCTGGCGCAACTCCAGTGCGCCGGTGCTGGTGACGATGCGTGGGTCGTCCTTGGGCAGGAAAGGCAGCTTCACCGCCTCGGAACCCGCCGCAATGATGGCGTTCTTGAACTTGATCGTTTGCACCTTGCCATCAGCGCCCGTGACCTTGAGGTGGAAAGGATCGGCGAACTCGCCCACCCCATTCACCACCGTCACCTTGCGCATCTTGGCCATCGCGGCCAGGCCACCGGTGAGCTTGCCAACGACCTTGTTCTTGTGCGCCAGCAACTTGCCCAGGTCGACCTCGGGCTTCTGGAAGGTGATGCCCAGGTCGGCGAAGTGACTGACCTCGTCCATCACCGACGCGACATGCAGCAGCGCCTTGCTCGGGATACAGCCGACGTTCAGGCAGACGCCGCCCAATGTCGGGAAGCGCTCCACCAGAACAGTCTTCAAGCCCAGATCGGCGCCACGGAAGGCCGCCGAGTAGCCGCCAGGGCCAGCGCCGAGCACGAGCAGATCGCACTCGACGTCGGCGCCGCCAGCGTAGCTTGACGCCTGCGGAGCTGCTGCCGAAACCGCGGGGGCAGGCGATGGCGCCGCGGCCGCTGGAGCCGCCGCAGCGGGAGCGGGCGCAGGCGCAGCGGCCGCGGTCGACTCAAGCGACAGGATCACAGATCCCTCCCCGACCTTGTCGCCGATCTTGACCTTCAACTCCTTGACGACGCCTGCCGCCGAGGAAGGGATTTCCATCGAGGCCTTGTCGCTCTCCACCGTGATCAGGCTCTGCTCGGCCTTGACCACATCGCCGGGCTTCACCAGCAACTCGATGATTGCCACGCTCTTGAAGTCGCCGATGTCCGGGACCTTCACGTCAATGATTGCCATGTCGTGCTCCTTGGGTTCAGAGCACGATCCGGCGGAAATCCGCCAGCAGCGATGCGAAGTAGACATTGAAGCGTGCGGCAGCGGCGCCGTCGAT